>JBCBOO010000089.1:0-21901 GCA_039821235.1 Planctomycetota bacterium | reverse complement strand
CTCTACGCGAGTTTTGCATTGAATGCAGAAGTTGATTCCGACGGCAATTTGTCGAATGGCCAGTTTTCAGTCACTGGGGTGAGCTGGGAAGACCGTTCATTCTACGGGCTTCTTCTGTCTGGCACCTTCAGCGACTTGACATCTTCTGTCACATCGAATCGGCTCTTCGCCGACTTCGCAGGACGAGCTGACGGTGGGACTCTGCAAAGTGAATTTGGGCCTTTCAATTTGAAGTTGAACGGGGCAATTGAGAGTGCGACTTCATTCCGTAGTAGCAACTCGGGAAACTGGAGTAGTTTCACCATGAGTAGCTCGAGTGGTGGCAGCGGAAACATCACTTCCGTCGTTCCTGAGCCGGGCACAGCCGGGCTTCTCAGCATGACGCTCTTATTTTCGCTTCGACGGAGACGTCGCAGCAGCGCTGTCTGCAACTAGCAGGCTGCAAACGCGAAGCCAATCTTAGGTTGGCTTCGTTTGCTTGTTTTCTCACGCCCCCCTCCCTTCGACTCCTTCTTTATTGGAAGAGAGTCTTCGCTCCCCGTACGTACTAGCTCCATGATCAACCGACGAAAATCAAATCTTCGCAAGAAAGCTACTCGCGCGTCGCAGACCAACCGACGTCGTCTTCTCTTACAGAATTTGGAAGATCGCCGCGTTCTTGCGGCGCTCGGGTTGGAACTGGAGTTCCCACGCATCTTCTCGAACAGTACTGGTTCGGTCAGCTACGATTCGGTTTCGGATACTTTCCGAGCGGATGCGACCTCGCTCGACGTTCAGCTGAACGACTCCGATGCAATCCCGGTCTGGGAACTTGGGGACTTCGATCTTGAGTTTCAGGTTGATTCCAATGGCCAATTTTCTGGCAACTCAGCGAATGCCAATGACTTTACCCTCACTGGTGGAATCGACTTCGATTTCCCTGCAGAGTTTCCGCCGGTTGTGGATGTCGATGGTGTCCTGCTGACCGGCAATGTGATCGATTTCGGTTTCGAAGATGGTTCGCCGACAACGATCGACAACTACGAAGTGCGCCTGCAGGTGACCGGTGGCTTGCTCACGCAGGCAGGGACGACCAACCTGAATACGGCGATTCCGGTGTACTTCCCCGGGGACGAAATTGGTATCACGATCAACAGCGAAGACTCCTCTTTCACCGGGTCGTTTGCCGAGGACTTCTCTGGTGGGAACAAGGCGTTTGTTGCTCCCGTTCAGCCTTTGGTGAATCCGCCGACGGCGGAGCTTGGGAATTTTGTTTGGGTCGATGCCAATTTCAATGGTGTCCAGGATGACGGTGCGACGGGCGTCAATGATGTGACGGTCAACCTCTACCGGGACAACGGCGATGGGATCGCCGATCCAAACACGGACGAATTTGTCGAGTCCACTGTGACCGCGACTCTCAACGGTGAAGATGGTTTCTATTTGTTTGATGAGCTGGAGGCTGGCGACTACTTCGTCGAATTCGACGCGTCGACTTTGCCGGCCGGGTTTGAATTCACGAACGAGGGTCAGGGCTCGGATGACGACGTGGACAGCGATGCCGATCCGCTGACCGGTTTGGCAATCATCACTTCGCTTGAGGATGGCGAAAGCGACCTCAGCTGGGACGCTGGGATTCGCCAAACGGTGAACCCGGAGATTCAGCTGGTCAAACACGTCTTTGATTTCATCACGACGGCAACGATGAATCACGTGGACTTCGAAGGTAGCGCCGCAGGTGAGGTTGTCTCGACGCAGATTCCAGGTGTGGTGATTTCGGGAAAAAGCAATCGAGATCCCAACGCGGGCAATCGCGCGATGATCTTCGACTCGTCGAATCCATCTGGTGGAGACGTTGACTTGGGAACGCCGAACGTGGCGTTTGGCGGCCCGGGAATGGGGAGCGGTGGCGACAGCAATAACGTCGCACTGGGCAACATCTTAATCATCAGCGAGGACGGTGACTCCTCTGATCCAGACGATGACGCGCAAGGCGGTGTGTTCACCTTCTCCTTCGACGAGCCCGTCACCGTCGATTACTTGGAATTGCTGGACATCGATAGCAACGAGTCCGGTGGGTCGGTTGTGACGTTGACGACGGAGGCAGGTCAGCAAACGATCGCGATTCCTACCGCCGGCAACAACAGCTTCCAGCGACTGGAAGTGAACGTGAACGAAGTCACCGAAATGCGAGTCGAGTTCGTCAGTAGCGGTGCCATTACGAGCTTGAAATACACTTCGTTTGAAACCGAACGAATTTCTGACGATGCCAATACCGGGCCGGGGCCGGACTTCGTGATCGGAGAAACGGTTGAGTTTGAATACTTGGTCTCCAATCCAGGTGACATTGGGCTATTCCTTGGAAGCGAAGCGTTGGTCGATGACAACGCAACGCCGGGAGATGTATCTGACGATTTCACGGCGACTCCCGTACTGGATGGCCAATTCAATGTCGGGGATGTGAACCAGAACGGTCGACTTGACACCGACGAGGTCTGGCAGTTTCTCGGTTCAACGGTTGCCACGACGGCCGGGCAATTCACCAACACCGCCGTCGTCACGGGTACTCCAGTCAGCGATCTTGGATTCGTCGTGGGCGACGATGTGATGGACGACGATGTCGCAAATTACACCGTGGTCGGAGTGCCTTCGATTGACATCGAAAAATCGACCAACGGTGCGGACGCCGATTCGCCGGAAGACGCGATTGAAATCGCCGCGGGCGAAGCGGTGACGTGGACTTATGTGGTCACCAACACGGGAACGACGACGTTCGGGTTTGATGAGGTGAACGTCCAAGACGACAACGGAACACCGCTGGACGCATCGGATGATTTCAGCCCGTCGTTTGTCGAAGCGTCTGATGTTGGAGACGATGGATTGCTCTCGCCGGGCGAAGTCTGGGAGTACAGTTTCACGACTTCCGCGGAACAGATCACGACGGCTGGAGAAACGGTCACGATTCCGCTGACCGGAAGCAGTTATCTGGACGGAACCAACGGAAATGTTCGGTCTTACTCGGTCGGTGGTGTCTCCGTCAGCGCCAGTGCGTTTAGTCGCGCGACGGACGGCGACTGGTCCACCGCGTTCCTGGGTGCTTTCTCGAGCGGATTGGGCGTGACGGACCGTAGCGAAGGAAACGGCAGCGGAAGTCGTCACCGAGTTGACAATATTGGGCAACAGAACTTCGTCGTCTTCGAGTTCTCCGAAGATGTCGTCGTCGATGCGGCGTTTCTCGACAGCGTCGTTCACGACAGTGACTTGTCGATTTGGATCGGTTCAAAGCCTGCGGGTGAACTGGAGCTCTCCGATGCTCTGCTTGCCGGGCTGGAACTGAACGAGGTGAGCAACACGTCGAGCAGCAGCTCGCGTTGGGCAAATTTCAACGGCTCGGGTGTCTCCGGAAACCTGTTGATTTTGGCGGCTTCGGTGGAAGACCACTCGCCGGAAGATCAGTTCAAGATTCGCAAGCTGAAGTTCGACACGCTTGCTCGCGGCGTCTACGGGAACTTGGGAACCGTCACCGCTGGCAGTGTGTCTGATTCCGATCCGAGCCATTACACGAATCCCGAGCCCGCGCCGTCGGCATCGATCGGAAACTTTGTTTGGAACGATGTCGATCGCGATGGCAAACAAGACTCGAATGAGCCTGGTGTTTCTGGCGTCGAGGTGACACTCTACGACTCGGCCGGTGAGGCAGTCACGTCGGTGCTCAGCGATGACGACGGAGCTTACTCGTTCGACGGACTCGAAGGCGGTCAGTACCGAGTCGGTTTCGAGCTACCTGAAGACTTTGTTTTCACGCAGTCACGCAACGACATCAGTGATTCACTCGACAGCGATGTGGATCGCAACACCGGACTGACCGACTTGATTAGCTTGGCCGACCACGAGGTCGACAACTCGATTGACGCGGGTGTCTATGAATCCGCAGTGGACGTGATGTTCGAAGCAGAAGACTACGATGGGATTCATTGGCCCTGGAAGGTGAAGTATGACTCCAATGCCTCCGGTGGTCAGTACTTGGTCGCTCCCAACGGAACCGGCTCGTACTACAACCGTCCTCCTTCGGGACGAAAAGTTTCATACCAGTTCGAAGTGGATGCGGACGGTCGCTATGAGCTTTCCGCACTCTTGCGAGCTCGAAATGGTGCCGACAACTCGGTCTGGTTCCGAGTCGATGGCGGACGCTGGATTCAGTGGCACACGCCGAAGACCGGATACAACTATCAGTGGCATCAAGCGACCAATGGATGGGGACGCGATGCGGTTTCATTCAATCTGGATGCCGGAACGCACTCGTTGGAATTGAAAGTGCGTGAGGATGGGACTCGTTTCGACAAATTCCTGGTCTCAAAGCTCTCGACGACCACCATCTTCTTTGATGCCAGCGATGCCAACCTCAGCGGCGCCTGGGAAGTCGACGTGGACGATGATGGCAACGAATTCCTGGTGGCCAACCATGTGGGGAACTACTATCACGCTCCGCCAGCGGGCCAAGAATTGAGCTTTGACTTCACGCTGGATCAGGCGGGCACGTTTGAGATGCACGCCTTGGTGAGCGCCGCGAATTCCGGTGAGAACTCGTTCTGGATCCAAATCAACGATGGAGACTGGATTGAGTGGCACCTCGATGTGACAGGCGACGAGTTTGCGTGGCAGACGGTCACGGACGGATTCTGTCATGACGAAGTCAAGTTTGATCTGGAAGCTGGCAATCACACCTTGAAGATCAAGGTCCGCGAGGACGGAACACGTCTGAGCAAGATTGCCATCACGGACGACGCGTTTATCGATCTTTCAGACGATTGATGAACTGGAATTGCAGATCCTGCGAGCAAGTCAGGCTGGGAAGCCTTGGAGGGCTGGGAGGTTTTCTCAGTGGACTTGCTGCGGGTGAGGGATTTTCAGAGACTACTGTATGGGGAATAGGTCAGTAGTTCTTGTGAAGGGATTTTTCATGCCATCGAATCGTTTTTTGGGCCGTCTGATCGCAGTGGCGATATCGTTCATCTCGTGCTGCGAAAGTCAGGCGAACGCGGGGCTCATGATCTCTGAAGTAATGTTTTCGCCAGGAACTATCAGAGTCACTGATGGCACCTTCATCGATAAGACTCCGGCGTGGGTGGAGATCTACAATTCATCAGAGGATGTCATCAGTCTTACTGGGGTTGAGTTAGAAGTATCGCCAGGCACTTCCGGGGGGCTTGGGGGACTTGGAAGTGGTGGACCACCTTTCTCTATCAATCTGGATACGCCAACAAAAGAAATGCTTGCCCCTGGGGAATTCGTCGTCTTTTATGACAATTCGAATCCCTCGACCACGGAAAGTCTTTTCCGAGAGATTTGGACTAGTACGCCAACAAATACAACTCTTGTTGGAGTAAACGGCGGGGGGTCTTGGAGCGATGGGATACCTTCTCCGATGTTTGGGCTGAAGCACAACGGCTCCACACTGTTTCAAACGGCTGAGTTCAACGCGCCAGAAATCAACAAGTCGTTTTATTTACCAAACCTGTCGGCCAACGCGGAGGACCTTGGAAATTGGGAGCTTGCTGGGGGATTGTCGTCATCAGGTAGTCCCAAAGAAGCCTCACTTTCGGGCGTTGGCACGCCTGGTTTTGGTCCCAATGCGGTTCCCGAGCCGTCGGGACTTGTCATGTTTGCCAGCGTCTTGGGACTCAGCGGCTTGTCACGTCGACGTCGTTTCTGTTAACGACCTTGGTTTCTGCATCCGTTGGGAGAAACGAACCCCTCTCTGGCCGCTGAGACGGCCGTCTCTCCCAAGGGCCCAAGGGAGAGAAATTTAGGCTTGTTTCGTTGCTGGGGGATGCCTTCCTCTAACCGCGGCCGGCGCGGTAGCGTCGGATGAGTTGGTTCGTGGAGCTGTCGTGGGTGAGCTCGGTTTCGGATTGGAGCTCGGGGACGATTCGTTTGGCGAGCACTTTGCCGAGTTCGACGCCCCATTGGTCAAACGGGTTGACCTGCCAAATCACTCCTTGCGTGTAGACGCTGTGCTCGTACAGCGCCACCAGCTTTCCGAGCACCGCCGGTGTTAGGCTTTCGATCAAGAGCGTGTTGGAGGGCCGATTTCCTTCGAAGACGCGATGCTCGGCAAGCTCTTCGCCGGTCCCTTCGGCAAGCACCTCTTCGCGCGTCTTTCCCATCGCGAGTGCTTCGCCTTGTGCGAACACGTTCGCAGTCAGCTTGTCGTGGTGGTCACCGATCGGGTTCAGCGACTTCGAAAAGGCAATGAAGTCGCACGGGATCAGGTGGGTACCCTGATGAATCAATTGATAAAAGGAATGCTGGCCATTGGTGCCGGGCTCGCCCCAGTAAATGGGACTGGTGTCGTAGTCGACCCTTTCGCCGGCAAGCGTAACGCTCTTGCCGTTGCTTTCCATCGTCAATTGTTGGAGGTAAGCCGGAAACCGGCTGAGGTATTGGTCGTAAGGAAGCACCGCAGTGGATTGGCTGCCGAAGAAATCGGTGTACCAGACGGTCAGCAGCCCGAGGATGACGGGCAGGTTCTGTTCAAGGGGAGCCGTTCGAAAGTGTTCGTCCATGTCGCGAAATCCGGCGAGCATCTCGCGAAACCCACTTGGTCCGATCGCGAGCATGGTCGAAAGCCCGATCGCGGAATCCATCGAGTAACGTCCGCCGACCCAGTCCCAGAATCCAAACATGTTGTCGGTATCGATACCGAATGCGGAGACTTCATCAGCGTTGGTCGAAAGCGCAACGAAATGCTTTGCCACCGCGGAGTCATCCGCACCAAGCTGCTCCAACAACCACGTACGCGCGGATCGTGCGTTGGTCATTGTTTCCTGTGTCGTGAATGTCTTGGAAGCGATGATGAACAGAGTCTCTGCCGCATCCAAGTCCCGAGTGGCCTCGGCGAAATCCGTTCCATCCACATTGGAGACAAAACGGAACGTGAGCTCACGATTGCTGTAGTGCCGCAGTGCTTCGTAAGCCATGACGGGGCCAAGGTCGGATCCGCCGATGCCGACGTTGACCACATTGCGAATCGGTTTGCCGGTGTGTCCGGTCCATGATCCGTCCGTAATGCGATCGCAGAACGCGGCCATCTTGTCCAAGACCGTGTGCACGTCGGGGACAACGTTGTGACCATCGACTTCGATGACTTCACCCGCCGGTGCGCGGAGCGCGGTGTGCAGTACCGCACGGTCTTCGGTCGTATTGATTTTCTGGCCGGTGAACATCGCCTCGATGCGATCTTTCAGTCCCGCCGATTCGGCCAGGGCAATCAGCAGATCACGTGTTTCCTTCGTGATGCGATTCTTCGAATAATCGAGATAGATACCGGCGGCGTCGATCGCAAACGTTTCGCCGCGTGCCGGATCTTCTTTGAAGAGCTGGCGAAGATGGAGAGGCTCGACGACTTGAAAATGATCTTGCAGATTCTTCCATGCGGCTTGGGAAGTCAGTTTTTCGGCCATCGATTTTGCCCAGTGTGGAGAGTGGATTTGCAAAGCTGGTTTGCATCGTGGGTCAGTTTAACGATGGTCGCTAGGAGTGGGACCCTCCGTGATCCTCAAGCGCGTCGTCTCTCCCTGGGAGAAACGACGCGTTGCCGCGTCAAAGAGGGGCTGATGCGAGTTTGCCTTACCCGCCAAAACCCGGTCGTGAACCGCCGTTCGACTTGATGGCTTCCAACTCCGCAAGCATCTTCTTCAGCTTCTGCGGTTTCGACTTTGCGAGATTGTTTTTCTCACTGGGATCGTTTGCCAAGTCATACAGCTCGTACTTGCCTGCGGCTTTCTCATACGTGAGATGCTTCTTAGGTTTCGCATCCGCGTAGGAGAGGACTTTCCAGTCACCGATGCGCAGCGCCAGCGTCGGCCCCTTGTTCGGCTGTTGCAACAAGTGATCACGTCCAACCGCATCGTCTTTGCCCAGCAGTGCCGGCAGGACATCGAAGCTGTCCGGACAAGCGGTGCCGGGAAGCTCGATGCCAGCAAGTGATGCCAAACTGGCTGGCAGATCGACCGTGCAGACGATTTTGTCGGACTCTCCGGGGGCGATCTTCCCGGGCCAACAGGTGATGAACGGCGTGCGCGTTCCACCTTCATAGATGCTGTACTTTCCACCGCGATACGGACCGGCGGGCTTGTGGACGCCGAGCTGAGTGATTGCGCCGTCTTGATAGCCATCGTCCAAAACCGGACCGTTGTCGCTGCAGAAAACGATCAACGTATTCTCGGTCAGCCCCAACCGATCAAGCGTCTTCGTGAGTTCACCGACGCACCAGTCGAGCTGCAAAATCGCGTCGCCTCGGAAACCGAGTTTTGACTTGCCTTGGAATCGCTCGTGAGGCATGCGTGGCACGTGCAAATCGTGTGACGCAAAGAACAAGAAGAAAGGTGTTTTCTGGTTCTGCTCGATAAACGCCACCGACTTGTCCACCCAAGCGTCCGCCAAGTCCTCATCACGCCAGCGTGCTTGGGTTCCGCCGGTGTAAAAACCGATGCGACCAATCCCGTTGTGAACGGTTTGATTGTGACCATGACTCCAGTCCATCTTCAACGTCTTACGGACTTCCGGATCACTGCCAAGAGGATGGTCATCGCTGGGGCGTTTCTTACCGACCCAAAGTGGGTCGTTCGGATCCAAGTTGACGACCCGATGATTCTCCACATAAACGCTGGGGACGCGGTCGTTCGTCGTCGGCAACAAATAGCAATAATCGAATCCAATTTCCAACGGACCGGGTTTCAATTCACCGTTCCAATCCGGCGCATCGCCTTCGCCGAGACCCAGGTGCCATTTCCCGACGACGCCGGTGTGATAGCCAGCTCGCTTCAGCAGTGATGCGACGGTTTCCGTTCCTGGCTGGACCAAGCTGGTCGCATTGGGAGGAGCGATACCTGCCCCAGGCTGGCGAAACGCGTATTTGCCGGTCAAAAAGGAAAACCGCGTCGGCGTACACGTCGAAGCACTGCAGTAGCCCTGGGTAAATCGGAGCCCGTTGTCGGCGAGCGCGTCGATATGCGGCGTTTCGATTTCAGTGGCCCCATAGCAACTCACGTCACCGAAACCGAGGTCGTCCGCCATGATGACGATCACGTTCGGCGGATCAGCCGCGGTGGCGGGGTGAGATACCAAGCCGCCAATCACCAGGAATAACAGCAAAAGGAATCGGATGGAGGATTTCATGGGCTTTGTCAAACGAGAGGACTGGGGAGGGAGATCAATCGAAACACTGCACAATCGGCCTTTTCTCGTGCTGTTTCAAATTGCTACAGAGAAGTTTAGCCGAAGCGGATTCGCCTTGGGTGGAGACGCTCATACGCTAGCAACCTTTCCTCTCGAGACTCGCCGATTTTGATTCCCGCACGAATTCAGCCGCTACTCATTGCGATTGTGCTCACCACGGCCGTTTCCGGGTGTGTCCGAAGACGAATGATGGTTCGCACCAATCCACCAGGTGCGAGCGTCTCGGTGGACAATCAGGTGATCGGGGTGTCGCCGGCCGCCACGCCCTTTACGTATTACGGGACACGCGAAATTCGTGTCGAGGCGGACGGACTTCGAACCGAGACCATCCGCCGGCGTTTCAATCCGCCGTGGTACCAGTGGCCCGGCGTAGATTTTCTGGCCGAAACGCTTTGGCCGGGAGAACTGCGTGACGAACGCATCATCGATGTCACGCTCGTTCCGAAGACCATTCCCTCGCGCGAAGAAGTGATCCAACGAGCCGATTCACTGCGTTCCCAAGCCGCCTCGGGAATCGTTACCGCTCCGCGTCGCTGACGCACGGATATGCGTCGCTGGAGTCAGCTTTCCTATTCCGCCGCCTTCGCGATGCTCTTGGTTCGCAAGTGCAGTTCGGCCAGTTGATCGGCATCCACCGAACCGGGGGCTTCGGTCATCAAGTCCGCGGCTCGCTGAGTCTTCGGAAACGCGATGACTTCGCGAATGTTCTCCAGTCCGGCGAACAACATCACCCAACGGTCGATTCCGAGTGCAATTCCGCCGTGTGGCGGTGCGCCATAGCGAAGGGCATTGAGCAAGAATCCGAAGCGGTCTTCCGCAGTCGCTTCATCAATGCCGAGCAGCTCGAACACTTTTGACTGGGTTGCTTGGTCATGAATTCGAATCGTACCGCCACCGGCTTCGCTTCCATTGATCACCAAGTCATACGCCTGTGCACGACACTGCGTCGCGTCCGTATCGAGCTTGTCGAGATCTTCGGCCAGTGGCGCCGTAAACGGGTGGTGCATTGCATTCCAAGTCCCCGCCTCCTCGTCCTTTTCGAACATCGGAAATTCAGTCACCCAACTGCAATGCAGCGCGTCAGGATCGTAGAGTTTCAGTTCCGCCCCCAGGCGTTTCCGGAGCGCGTACAGACCCTTGCAAGTCACCTCCCAAGCGTCGGCCACAAACAACAAGAGGTCACCGGGCTGGGCCTCGAACAAAGCTTTGATCTCCGCCAGATGTTCTGCTTCAAAGTTCTTTGCAATCGGACTCCAGAGCGAGCCGTCTTCTTCGACCCGGAACCAAGCAAGTCCCTTCGCACCGTACTCTTTGACAAACTCCGTGAGTTCATCAATTTGCCGGCGCGAGTACTTCTCGGCGGCCCCTTCGGCGCGAATACCGCGAACAAACTTGCCGGCATCGGCGGTTCCACGAAAGACTCGAAAATCGGTCTTCTTGGCCACCGAGGTCACGTCAACAATTTCCATCCCGAAACGCAAGTCGGGTGCATCGTGACCGAACCGACGCATCGCGTCTTCGTAAGTCATACGCGGCAGGGGTAACGAAACGTCTTTACCGAGCACCTCTTTGGCAGTCATCGCGACCAGCCCATCGATGAGCCCCATCACATCGTCCGAATCGACGAAGGACATCTCAAGGTCCAATTGCGTGAACTCGGGCTGTCGGTCCGCTCGCAGATCTTCGTCACGAAAACATTTGGCGACCTGAACGTACCGGTCGAAACCCGCGACCATCAAGATCTGCTTGTAGAGCTGCGGCGACTGCGGGAGCGCGTAGAATTTTCCGGCATGCACACGACTGGGGACCAGGTAATCGCGAGCTCCCTCCGGTGTACTCCGTCCCAAGATGGGCGTCTCCACATCGATGAACTGGTGCTCGGCAAAGTAATCGCGCATGAGCTTGACGATTCGGCTTCGCAGCACCATCGCACGCTGCATCTCAGTGCGGCGGAGATCCAAGAACCGGTACTTCAACCGCAAGTCTTCGCCAGGCAGGTCCGTTTGGCCGGGCGTGAACGGCGGCGTCTGGCAAGCGTTGAGGACTTCCAGCGAAGGGCAGCGCACTTCGATTTCGCCCGTCACCATTTTTTCGTTGGCCTTGCCCTCCAGCCGAGGCGCGACTTTTCCACGCACCAGAATCACGCTTTCGAGCGAAACGCCGCCGGCTTCACCGATCGCAGCCGCATCGGCTTCCGGAGGCCCGATCACGACCTGCGTCAGGCCGTACCGATCCCGCAAGTCAATGAAGACGGCTCCACCGTGATCGCGTCGATTTTCCACCCAACCACACAGGGTGACGTCGGTACCGATGTGTTCTTTGCGGAGTTCGCCGCAGGTGTGAGTGCGTAGCACGAGCGATTCAGAGTGTTTCGAGTGAAGGAGACAGAGTCAAACTCCACGGATTTTAGACGTTGATGAGACCGCTGCTCAGGGGGCTTGGAACCTCGCTCCACGGTCTAAAAAACGACGCACCAACCACTCAGAACCCTCGTTGCAGACCCGGCGTGATATCCAGGTCCAGCGACGCGAATTCGTTGCGGCGGATTTTCTCGAGCGCGATTGCACCCATCGCCGCGTTGTCGGTGCAAAATTCCGGCGCGGCCAAGAAGAGTTCGAATCCGTGTTGGTCCGACGCGGCTTTCATTTGGCGTCTCAGCTCCGGGTTGACCGCGACGCCGCCGCCGATGATCAATCTTGGCGTCGCGAATTCTCGGATGGCGCGCAGACATTTTGCCACCAGAACTTCCACCACCGCGGCTTGGAACGACGCACAAATGTCGGCTTTCGTTTGCTCGTCGATCTCCAGCGATGCAAAGTCGACGGCACCCGTGGGGGCGATGCTGTAGCGGACGGCGGTTTTCAAACCGCTGAAACTGAACCGGTAGTCCGGCCGGTGCATCATCGACCTGGGAAAATCGTACGCCTTTGGATCCCCAGTCGCTGCGAGCTTCGAAACAGCCGGTCCGCCTGGGAAACCCAGGTTCAGCATCGCGCCGACTTTATCAAAGGCCTCGCCGGCGGCGTCGTCGATGGTGCCTCCCAAGTACTCCAGGTCCAACGGGTTTTCGCAGCGATACAGACTCGTGTGACCCCCGCTGACGACCAGTCCGATGCAGGGATAGACGTCGCCGATCGAAATCTCCTTGGCAGAGTCGGCCCTCGCTGAGTCGGCCCTGGCTGAGTCGGCCCTGGCGGAGGCGGCCTCCGCTGACGCATCCGCAGTCGCTCGGGCCGACATCAGGCAAGCGTAGAGGTGCGCATGCAGGTGATTCACACTGACCAGCGGTTTTCGCCAAGCGACTGCCAGTGTTTTTGCCGCAACCAGTCCCACCAGCAGGGAACCCGCCAGTCCGGGGCGGTCGGCGACGGCGATGGCATCTAAACTTTGGCCTTTAACGCCAGCTTGGCGGAGTGCGGTGTCGATCACCGGTAAAATCCGCTCGACGTGCGCCCGTGCGGCGATTTCGGGAACCACTCCGGCGAAACGCTCGTGCAGTGCTTCTTGGGTCGCGATGCAGTGCCCCCGCACCTGAGCTTGGCCGTCAATCACCGCCGCCGCGGTCTCGTCGCAGGTCGATTCGATCGTCAGAATCATCATGGCGGCAGTTTAGCGGCGAATCAGCCCTTGACACCAAGGGGTGTGGCCCGATACTTGCACGCTTCGCAATACGGCAATTAACGGATATCGCCCGAAACCAAGACCTTATGCCCACCATTAACCAACTCGTCCGCAAGCGACGCAAACTGAAGAAGCGCCAGAGTAAGGCTCCCGTTCTGGAGAAGTGCCCCCAGAAACAGGGCGTTTGTCTGCAAGTGCGTACGATGACCCCCAAGAAACCAAACTCCGCACTGCGGAAGATTTCTCGGGTCAAGTTGAGCAATGGCAAGGAAGTCACGGTTTACATTCCCGGCGAAGGCCACAACCTGCAAGAGCACTCGATCGTTCTCGTCCGAGGTGGACGAATTCGCGATTTGCCGGGTGTTCGATACCAGGTGGTTCGTGGAAGTCGCGACGCGTTGGGCGTCGAAGGCCGCAAGCGTTCGCGTAGTCGCTACGGCGCGAAGAAATAGTCGCCCGCAGTCGCGTTTGAAAATACACACCGGAATCACTTTTTAGAATCGAAACTGAATCATGGGACGGATCACCGCAAGTCGCAAGCAAATGAAAGGCGACCCGCGTCACAACTCGATGCTGGCCAGCAAGTTCATTAATTGCCTGATGTTGGACGGGAAGAAGACTGTCGCGCAGAACGTCTTTTACAACGCCCTCGCCGAAATCAGTCGTCGTGATGAGTCGGACGGGCAGGAGCCGATCGAGGTCTTCGAGCAGGCGATCGAGAATATCAAGCCGTACGTCGAGGTTCGCAGTAAGCGAGTCGGTGGTGCGAGCTACCAAGTACCAATGCAGGTCAACCGAGCTCGTCAGCAGAGCTTGGCGATCCGTTGGTTGCTGCAAGCGGTTCGTGACAAGAAGGGCCGCCCGATGCACATCAAGCTGGCCGATGAGATCATGGCCGGTTTCAAGAAAGAAGGTGTTGCCTACACCAAGCGAGAAAACACCCACCGTATGGCGGACGCCAACAAGGCATTCTCGCACTTCGCATGGTGATCGGTTTTCCGATCGCATGACCCCCTCTATCGAATCAAGACCGCGACCCCGGCTTTTACCCATGCCGGCGTCGCGGTTTTTTGTTTGTATCAACTTGGACTGATCTAAACCCGCGACGGAATCATGGCTGCAGACATCAAGCTACTGCGCAACATCGGAATCATCGCCCACATCGATGCCGGCAAGACGACTGTGACCGAGCGCATGTTATTTCTCAGCGGGGCAAAGCACCGAGTCGGTCGGGTCGATCATGGAACAACCGACACCGACGATGACCCGGAAGAACAAGAACGCGGCATCACGATCTTTAGTGCTTGCGTCAAGTTCCAGTGGGGAGACTTCAACATCAACTTGTTGGACACACCGGGGCACGTGGATTTCACCGCCGAAGTCGAACGGTGCCTGCGAGTCCTCGATGGTGCCGTGGTCGTCTTTTCCGCACGTGAAGGCGTCGAGGCACAGAGTGAAACCGTTTGGCGTCAGGCGGATCGCTACAAGGTCCCGCGGATCGTGTTCATCAACAAGATGGATCGCGAAGGCGCGAACTTCGAGTCCGTCTTCAATGACATCGCGCCGCGACTCGGCGGTCGTCCCGTTGCCGTGGAATTGCCGGTGGGCGAAGGACCGACCCATGTCAACAACCCGTTTCGTGGCGTGATCGACTTAGTGGACATGAAGTTCCTCGAGTTCGACCCCGAAACGGAAGGCAAGCAGATCAATGAAACCGAGATTCCAGAAGAGTTAATGGATGACGCGCTGTTGTGGCGCGAGCAACTGCTGGAGGTCGTTTGCGAACTCAACGAAGACGCAATGGCATTGGTCATGGATGACGAGGAGATTCCCGTTGCGATGATTCGTTCCAGTTTGCGTCAAGGTTGCATCGACCAAACGATCCAGCCTGTGCTGTGCGGTTCGGCGTTGCATGGCATTGGCGTACAGCCGCTGATGACGGCCGTCGGCGATTACCTGCCCAGCCCGTTGGATCGACCGCCCGTTGAAGGGGTTGATCCCAAGAAGGCTGACAAAACACTGCAACGCAAGACGGATCCGAAGGAACCGTTCAGCGCGTTGGTTTTCAAAATCCTGCCCGCGAAGACGGGCGACAACTATTGGATTCGGATCTACAGCGGATCGCTCAAGCAGAACTCGCGTGTCTTTTGCCCCAATCGCGACAAGAAAGAAAACATCGCGCAGCTGTGGCAGATCCATGCGACCAAGAAAGATCGCAGCGGCCAAATCGAAGACTTGGAAGCGGGCGACATCTGTTGTGTGATCGGTCCACGGTTTGCGATCACGGGCGATACGCTCTGTGAGTCCAAGGATCAAATTGAACTGCCCAGCATCAAGTTCGCCGACACCGTTCTCTCAATGGCGATCGAGCCGGAGAACACGGGCGACCGAAAGAAGCTGGAAGAGACGCTGGATATGCTGCGTCGCCAAGACCCGACGTTCCGCGCGGTCGACAATGAAGAACTCGGCCAAACCTTGATCAGTGGCATGGGCGAGTTGCACTTGGAAGTGATTCAACACCGTTTGACGCGCGACTTTGGATTGAACGTCAAGTTTTACAAGCCGCGGGTGAACTATCGCGAGACGATCGGTGGAAAAGCGGATGTCGTGGGCGCGTGCAACCGTCAAATCGGTGCCACGCAGATGTTTGCAAGGCTCAGTGTTCGTGTTGAGCCCTTGCCGGATCCGTCGGCCAAGACGCTGGTATTCGATCGTCTTCCGCCGGAGACGCCGTTGCCGGGCGATGTGCGGCACGCTGCCATCGAAGAACTGAGAAACCGCGCCGAGGGAGGCGGATTGCTCGCCGGGTTCCCGCTCTCGGGTGTCAAGATTGAAGCTTACGATGCAGAAGTGCACGAAGAGGGAAGCGATGAAGTAGCGTTTCGAATCGCCGCCGGAGATGCGTTCAATAGAGCGTTGGAAGCAGCCGGGCCAGTGCTGTTGGAGCCGGTGATGAAAGTCGAGGTCACCACGCCGGACGACTACATGGGTGAGTTGGTCGGGGACTTGCAGCAACGACGTGCGCTCATTGCCGCGACGGAATCAAGAGGTGCGATGACGGTGATCACGGCACACGCGCCCCTCAAGGAAATGTTCGGTTATTCCGGCGCTGTGCGAAGTCTCAGTCAAGGCCGCGCCGGCAGCAGCATGGAACCACTCGGTTACCAACCGGCTCCCAAAGAAGACGCGGAAGCATTCCAGTAAGCGACCGTCTCTCTGGGAGGAGATGATCGCTTTGCGATCAGAGAGGGTCCGGCTCCCTAAAAGATGATGTCGTCTCGCAATGGTTGCGGGTTGCGTTCGGCAAAGTCCCTCAAGAGCTGTGCCGAAGCGTCATCGATTTCCTCGGGGACCTCGATTTGCAGTTGCACGATCAAGTCGCCTTTCGTGTCGCCACTTGCGATCCCCTGGCCTTTCAATCGTAACTTTTTCCCACCGCTGGTGCCTGCGGGGACCGTCAACGTGACGGTCCCGTTCGGTGTTGGCACATCGACCGTCGTTCCGAGCGCTGCTTCCGTCATCGAGATTGGCAAACTCAATTCCAGGTTTTGCCCGTGACGACGAAAGAACGGATGCTTTGAAGTCTTGATGACCAAGATCAGGTCGCCGGGAGGACCTCCACTGGGTGACGGCTGACCTTGCTCGCGAAGCCGCATCTTGGCCCCTTCGGCGACGCCGGCGGGAATGTTGACGGACAGCTTCTCATTGTTGATGTAGAACTCCGTCGGGCCGCCACGTACGGCGACTTCGAGTGGCAACTCCAGGTCGTGTCGTAGGTTGGCTCCCTTTTGCGGCGACCTTCGCGGTGCCGATCGTGTTTGCCGGCCTCCACCCGGGGCGCCTCCGCGACCGCCCAGAATCTGTTCGAAGAAATCGCCGAATCCGCCTTCGAAATTGAAACCGCCGGCGTTTCCGCCAGCTCCGCCGCCACGCCCGAAAATCTGATCCAGATCCAAGCCATCAAAGCCGCCCGCCCCCGCACCGGGATGACCGCCACGAATTTTCTCGAAGTCGGCCCCATACCGATCGTACGCGGCGCGTTTTTCTTCATCGCTCAGAACGTCGTACGCTTCTTGAATCCGCTTGAAGCGATCCTGCGAGTCTTTCCCGGGGTTTTTGTCGGGATGGAATTTGATCGCAAGCTTACGATGAGCTTTCTTGATTTCGTCCTTGGACGCCGTTTTGGAAACGCCCAATATTTGATAAAGGTCTTCAGCCACGGCAAACCAAAATGATGCAGCACAATTTGTCGGAGTTTCGAGTGACCGTTGTACCCGAAACCAAAAAAATCAATAGCGGGCAGATGATGTCCAGTCATTCGGAGGTTCCATCACCACAAGCTGTTCGGATTCGGTCCGTAATTTTGGCAGCTGCGCGAGGTACACTGCTAAAGATGCAAAGCTCGCGCCATACCGAAAAGCCCATGATTCACTCGCGGATTTCACGGGCGAAAAAACGTCGGCCTGAGCGGCGAAAGCGGTTTGGAGCACTCGTGATGTTTGTTGCCATCTTCGCGGTCTTCGCTTGCACAGAGTCGGTTTCCGGACAGGGACAATCGGGGAAGTTGCTGTTTCGTCTGGAAGACGAGGCCACCGGTGAGCCTGTGATTTCGCGTGTGCTGTTTTATCGTGGAGCGGAAGAACGGGCGATCCGAGCAACTCCTTCGCGTTCGGGTGGGCAGCGCAATCGAGAACGTCTGATGCCGATTCGGCGAACCGTGCCCGCCGGCATCGGAATCGTCATCGATCGAGCGATTGAACTTGAGCTTCCCGAGTCCGACTACCGATTCCGCGTGATCCGTGGTCCGGAGTATCGGATTGTGAGCGGCAACTTTACGCTCGAGAAGACCAGCGAAGATGAGAAAACGGTGCCACTGCCACGCATGGTCGACATGAAATCCGAAGGCTGGCTTTCCGGCGATGCTTGCGTGGTGCCTTCGTCCTACAGCGTTCCTTTGCGGATGGCAGCGGAGGACTTGCATGTGACGGCCGTTCTTGGTGACCGTGCTGCGAAACCCATTCCCGGCCGCGAGGCGAAGGAGCCGATTGGTTTTGACCCGAAGTGGATTCGCACCGATGTGAGTACTTACCAGGGACTTGCCTTCTACGGGCTTGGCGAAACGGATGCGGGTCGGCTGAATGCGTCCCATCATTCACTGGAGCGTTTGGTCCATCTTGGAAATAGCCTGCCCGACGCAGAGGAAATCCGAATCGCGATTGAAGATCCCTTCGCCTGGGAGTTGCCCGTTTGGTTGGCGAGCGGGCGCGTTCATGGAATGTTCCTGCTGGGTGATTGGCTGCGTTTGGATCGTCAAGTCCTCAAGACCAACAACGGCAGAGACGAAGACTCGTTTTCACTTCGTGAGCCGACCCAGTTGGGACGCTATGCGGAACGAATTTATCGACAGGCACTTGATGCGGGATTACCCATCGTCCCGCTTGCCGGAGGCGGGGATCAATCCGCCGGAACTCCACTTGGCTACAACCGAATTTACGCGGCCCAGCCGGATCGCGAGTCCTTTTCATCTGCGGAAGCGTGGTGGATCGCCGTTTGGAAGGGTCAAACCGTCGTCACCAACGGGCCAATGCTGCGACCACTCGTTTCAGGATTCCTCCCGGGGCACACATTCACGGCTTCACGTGGCGAGACACTGCGGTTGTCTCCGGAGCTCGACTTAGCGGTGCGCGATCCCGTGGAGTACTTGGAAGTCATACACAACAACCAGATTCACTACAGCGCACGACTTCAAGAGTTCGCCAAGGCCGGAGGAGTGATCCCGCCGATCGAAGCTCGCGAAAGTGGCTGGGTGATTATTCGTGTGATGACGCTGCATGAGGACCACTACCGGGCAGCCGTATCCGCGCCTTGGTGGATCGAATTCGACGGTCGAAAACGGGTCTCCAAGGCAAGCGTCGATTTCTTTCGCGGCTGGTTGACCGAGTACGAGGAAAGGCTCAAACGACTGCCAAGTAATGAACTCCAGCGTTTTGTCCCGTTCATCGTGTCCGCCAGATCGTTCTGGTCGCAAAGGTCGGATGTGGCGGTGGAGTAATCCTGCCGGATGCCCGGAAGGAATCGAAAGTCGAACCCTCTCTGATCGCAAAGCGATCGTCTCTCCCTGGAAGGGAGAGAAACAAAGAACACTATTTTCTCCCCTCGGGGAGAAACGACGCGCTAAAGCGTCAAAGAGGGACCACGAGAGTCCAGGCCGAACCCTCTCTGATAACGCCTACCCCGCAAGAACTTGCTCCAGGATTTTGATCGCGTGGTCGATGTGCTCTTTTTCGGTTGCCACTGGTGGCGGTAGAAAACGCAGACGTGTTGGACCGCCTCCACACACAAAACCGAGCAACCCCTGATCGAATAGCTTCATCATCATTGATTTAGCGGATTCAAACGAACCGTTATCCGGTGTGAACGCGATCATCATGCCTTCGCCAAACGGGCCTTGAATTCGCGACGGATAGAGATCGCTTAACCGAGCGAGTTCGCTTTGAAAGTAGCGGGAGAGTTCCACATTGCGACCTTGATCTCCAAAGCAACCACATGACTCGAAACGCTTCAGCATCTCGAGTCCCGTTGCGATCGAACTGGTCGCACCGGTGAAAGTCTGGCTGAGAATCGGCCCGGTTGGTTTCATGGTTTCGCTGTAGAGCGTCGCGCAGACTTGCGTGATTTTCCCGACCGTGACGATGTCCGCAAAAGAGTCCAGTCCATAGTGCTGAAATGCGAACGGACGAGTCGTCCGGGAGAATGATTGAACTTCATCAAAGATGATCGGCACCCCCGCTTGCCTGAGCGGTTCGCAAAGTGCGGCGAAAAATTCTTGACTGCCCGGATAGTAACCTCCTTCACCGGCAATTGGCTCGGCCCAAAACGCGGCATAGCGGCCCGGATGGCGTTCCAGCAGGCGATGGAGTTCATCGACCGCCCAACGCTGACTGCGTTTCGGGTTCTCGGGATCACGAAAAGGTAAGTAGTCGACGTTAAGCGCCAGTGGCAGACCCTGGCGATAGGCGGGGCGATCGGTTACGGCCGCCATTGCCAGCGTTCGTCCCGCGAACGCATTGTCAAAGGCGATCACTCGGTCAGCCGGACTGGCATGATGAAGTGCGATCTTGATGGCGTTTTCGTTTGCCATCGCACCGCTGGTTGAGAGCAAGCAATGCGGCAAGGATGCACCGCTTTGCCCCGCGAGCTCGATCAGCTTCTCCATCATTTCGACGCTCGCCGGATTCTGCTGAAGATTGCCCTGCATCACCGTGTCTTCGATCGCCGAATCGATTGCGGCATTGATCATTCCGGCGTCACTATGGCCCGCACCGTGGACACCGATTCCGCAGATGAAGTCGAGTTTGACGCTTCCGTCGGCCAGTTCCACATAAGGTCCGCGCCCCATCCCGGACGACAGATAGGGCCAGATCGGCGGTCCACCGCGAACGGCCGTCAAACGATCCAGCCAAGACGCATAGGACGCTCGCAGCTCACTATTTGCCACGCGAACTTGCAGCGACCGGGCGTGATCGGCGACGGCTTCCTGAATCATCTGCTTCGCTTCGGCAATCCGAGGATCGGCTCGAAGGGCATCGGCGGCGGAAGGTGAAGATTCACTTGTGGTCTGACTCACGGAGCAACTCGTCGTCAACAGGTCGGATGGCCGGGATGGGTGAACAGCGGCGGTGTACACCGCTACCCATTAATGTAGCTCAAGCACGCAAAAAGGTTCAGTGCGGGACAGCGATCCCACGACTTCCGCGGGCCTTCTCGGCAGATGCCAAACCAAATTTCGAAATTGGATGGCGGTCCGGATATCGCGATTGCAACAAGCAAAACAGAGGCGGACTTTGCAATCGTCGGCCTAACAAGCTCGAGGCAACACGCTACTCAGGAATCGCTTTCATGTTTCGCAACTCTTCGTCCAACCGATCTTCGATTTCTTGCACGCAATCACGTCCCAAGAAGCGTTCCGGACGCCGTGCGCGTCAACTGCTCTTTCAGTCGCTCAGCAAGCGTGAGTTGATGGCCGCCGACCTTTCACTCGTCGATCAAGGATTCGAAGGCGATCATCTCGCACAGCTTCAACAGCAAGTCAATTCACAAATTTTGCAGACCCCCGCGCCACTCGTTGGCGATGCCTTGGCATCCAGTGAAGTCGTCACGTCCGACTTCCTCCGCGACGTGGGAACCCAACTGCGCGACATCGACTTCGGTGAACAAACGCAAGTAAAAGTCGAGCACGTCCGTGAGCAACTCAGCAGTGTTCTTGGCGTTTCGGCAGAAGCAATTACCGTGACGGGAATCGACGGCGATTCGCAAATCGAGTTCCTTGTTGAACTCTCGGGCGTCCAGAACGACGCCCGAGTCGATTTGGACTTGAACGGAGCGGACCCGGAAATCACGCTCGAACTAGGTGGTGAGGACACCGTCGATCTCGATGTGGACTGGAGCTACGAACTGAGATTCGGTGTTCGTGAATTGGACGGAGTGAGCGAGTTTTACATCAACGAAGCGACGGATGAAGTTTCGATCAACTACAACGCTTCAATCCTGGATCAGTTCCAAGGAGACGAATCCGGTAAAGGTCGTGTCGGCGTGTTTCTGGCGGAACTGAGCAAGGCGGAGGAGTCCACGTTCAACGGCAGTTACACGATTGATGTCGGCGGCGAAGCAGATGCACCCGTCGTGTCGGGTTCGCTGACAGGAAGCGGTGATGTGTCCTTGGAGATTGACGCCGCATTCTTTCCCAGTTTTGCCTCCACCGATTCAGACTTGGTCAATTTTGGTGTCACCGCGGTTGGTGAAATCGGATTCGATACCGAATTGAACTTCGCCGAAGACGGAACGGTTGACGCGAGCGGCAATGTCGTCACGGTCGGTATGCAAGATGTCACACTCGACATGGGAACGCTGTACACCGACTTTGTCGATCCTTTGATTGGTGACTTGCAAGAACGTCTACGTCCGGTGAAACCTGTCGTTGATTTTCTGATGGCTCCTGTGCCGGTTGCAAGTCACCAATCAAAGGATCGACAAAGTCGGTGTACAGCGTTCCCATGTCGAG
>JBCBOO010000088.1:0-21945 GCA_039821235.1 Planctomycetota bacterium | reverse complement strand
CGCATTACCCCCGAACGGGGCGACAGCACCAGGCCGGGGGGCTGGCCCACCAGTTTCGAATCGCCCCGAATTCCCTCCCCCCCCAGTCGGCCGGCGGCTTCGCCGCCGGCCGACTGGATGGGGAAAGATGGCGCGGTAGCGCTTGCGGCCGCGATGCCAACGTTTGTGAAACTCAATCCCGTTGACTTTTGATGCTCCAGCCGAATGCAATGGATCCCGCGATAGCGAGGACGCAAGAAAAGATTCCTCCCAACGATACGACCGAGCGAAGTGATGGGTTGAATGTTCGTCCAGCAAACAAATCCCAGTCAAGCTGCGTTACGCAACTTGCGTAATTTGTGCGGAAATCATCGCTACCACATCAATTCCCAGGTGCTGGGATCTCGCTGCAGATCGTACCAGCCTCGAAAAGCGGCTTGTTCGTCCGCTTCGGATAACACGATCGCTCCCTGGTCGGCGAGTTCGTGTATCAGTTCCCCGAGCTCGCGGCTGGAGCCCATGCCCCATCCGATCAGTTCGTCACGGCCGGCTTCCGCGAAGTGATCGACGGACAATTCCAAGACGACGCGGCAGATGCCTTCGGGTGAGACATGACCGCTGGAGCGTAGCGAGCGGTCCTTCATCGCCACGCGAATCGCATGACGTAGGAATTCGATGCGCTCTGGGTTTTCGTTTTCGAATTCGGGAGCATGATTCAGTTTGATGAGATCTTCTCCTTCAATTTCGCGATGTCGCGTTCCAGGGACTCTCGCTGCCGTTTCAAGTCGGCGAGCACGGCTCGTTCTTTCTCGACCACATCCGCAGGGGCTCGCGCGACGAAGTTGTCGTTGGAAAGCTTGCCTTCCTTGCCGCCGATCTGCTTGCAGGCCTGAGTGTGGAGTTTTTCCAGCCGCGCGAGTTCGGCATCCAAGTCGATGAACTTCTCCAAGTCGACGTGGACCTCGATCTCGAGGGACGGAATCGCAAGGGGCGCGTCCGTTTCAAATGCGTTGGCCGAAGGGCCGATCGCGGTCACCTCCGCACCCGCGAGTGCGGTGAAGTAGGCCGCCATCGGTTCCAGCAGGGTTCGGCTGGAATCCGTGCAGTGAATTGCTACCGGAACGGTTTCCTTGGGGGCAATACTTTGACTCGCGCGAATCCGGCGGATCGCACCGACGACTTCTTGGAACTCGGCGAATTGCCGTTCAATGGTTTCGTCAAAGTGAGCCGCGTTCGCGTCCGGCCAATCGGCCTTCATTACGAACGACGCTACCGGTTTGGGTGTGAGTCCACGTTCGGGAGCCAGCTCGCCCAAGAACCCCCAAATCGATTCGGTGACGAACGGCATGACGGGGTGCAACAGTCGGAGCAATGTGTCCAGTCCGTGTGCCATCACGTTTTGCGTCATCGCCCGCGAGGCGTCATCTGCCAATCGAGGCTTGGCAATTTCGACGTAGAAACTGCAGAACTCATTCCATGCGAAGTCGTAGAGCAGTCTCGAAACCTCTGCGAACTTGAACCGATCGAGTCCCTCGGTCGCTTGCCGTGTCACCGTTGCCAATCGGCTTAGCAACCAGCGGTCTTCGACGGGCAATTGATCGACTTTGATTTCTGCAGGCTCGTAGCCTTCCAGGTTCATGAGTGTAAAACGAGCCGCATTCCAAAGCTTGTTGACGAAGTTGCGGCTGGTTTCAAACTTCTCACTCACCACGGCTGCACGTTTGTGTGCGCGATCGGCTTCGGATTCAGCCCATTGTGTTGAAAAGGTCTTTTTGCACGCCGGACAATCGACCGTCGTCGCGGTGCGATTCTTCTTGGTTTGTTCGATCAGTTTTTCACAGTGCGGGCACTCGTACTGCACGGGCATCCGGACGTCTTGCGTTTCCGTTGCCAACTGTGACAGGCCGAACCGTAACGCATCGGGGCCAAACTTGTCGATCACATCCAACGGATCGACACCGTTGCCTTTGCTCTTGCTCATCCGTTCGCCATTTCCATCCAAAATTGTCGGATGGATGAAGACTTCGTCGAACGGAATTTCGCCCAAGTTGTTCAGCCCCATCAGGACCATGCGAGCGACCCAAAGCGTGATGATGTCACGCGAAGTGCAGAGCGTGGACGTCGGGTAGAAGTACTCGAGTTCTTTCGTTTGTTGAGGCCAACCAAGCGTGCTGTGAGGCCACAAAGCGGAAGAGAACCACGTGTCGAGGACATCAGGGTCTTGTTCGAAACCGAGCGACTCGACGTTGGACTCCAGTTCTGCATCTTCATCTCGCAAGCAGACGAAGACGGCGTAGCGCGACTCCGCTTCACCGTCCGCTTGTTCCTCCTGAACGGTGACCGCGAGTTGACCGGACGCTTCGAGTGCTTGAGCCTTCTCTTTCGCTTCATCCGCTTCGGTACTGGAACTGAACACGGCCGACCAGATCGGAATGCGGTGACCCCACCAGAGTTGGCGACTAACCGGCCAGTCACGTTTTTCACCCAACCAGTCGAGATAGCCCTTGCGATAACGCTCTGGATAAATGCTCACACGCTCGTCACTGACGGCGTCCATGGCGGATTGGGCAAGGTCATCCATCCGCACGAACCACTGGTCTGCCAAGAAAGGTTCGATGGGCGTCTTGCTGCGATCAGACATCGGCATTTCGATCTCGCGATCCTCGACATCGCCCAGCAGCCCGAGTTGTTCCAGGTCCGCGACGACTTGCTTTCGTGCGGCGGGAATCGTCAGTCCCTGGTAAGCAGGCACAACTCCGTTGAGTGTCCCATCCGAGTTCAACATGTTGACCATCGGCAGGGACTGACGCAGTCCCACCTCATAGTCATTCGGGTCGTGAGCGGGTGTGATCTTGACACAGCCAGACCCCAGCTCCGGCTTCGCCCACTCGTCCGCCACCAAGGCAATTTCGCGGTCCGCCAGCGGCAGCATCAGCTTGCGCCCGTCGGCAGCCATGTCGCGAAGCTGCTCGAGCTTGGGCAACATGGTTTTGCGACGATCCGTGAGCGCATCCAATTGGGCTTCCATGGCCGGCTTTTCCTTGGCGGCCGCTGATGCGAGCTTTTCACGAAGTTCGGATTCGACTCGGTCCAAGGCACTGGCAGGATCCGGGTGGACCGCGACGGCCGTGTCGCCCAACATGGTTTCGGGACGGGTGGTCGCGATTTCGACGTGACTCGGTTCGCCCGATTTGGGATCAATCACCGGGTACCGGAAGTGATAGAAGTGACCTTTCTTGGTCACGTTCTCGACTTCGTCGTTGCTGACGGCGGTCTGCAAAAACGTGTCCCAATTGACGAGCCGTTTGCCGCGATAGATCAGCTGTTGATTGAACAGATCGAAAAAGGTGGCGCGGACGGCGGAAGCACACATCGGATCCAGCGTGAACCGAGTCCGTCGCCAATCACAACTGCAGCCCATGCGTTTGAGCTGTCCCAGAATTCTGGTTTCGTATTGATCTTTCCACGACCAAATACGTTTGACCAATCCCTCGCGACCAAGATCGTGACGGGTTTGGTTTTCTTGTTCCTTCAATTTGCGTTCGACAACGGCTTGCGTGGCAATGCCGGCGTGGTCAGTCCCCGGCATCCAAAGCGCCTCGTACCCTTGCATTCGTTTGGTGCGAATGAGGATGTCCTGCAGCGTATTATTCAGCCCGTGACCCAGGTGGAGCGCACCCGTCACATTGGGAGGCGGAATCACGATGGTGTAAGGCTTCTTGTCGGGATTGACGTCGGCGTTGCTGCAGCCGGCTTTGTCCCATTTGTCGGCAATTTCAATGGCCGCGGACTGATGTTCAAATCGAATCGGAATCATGTTTATGTCGCCGGAGTCACGTCTTCTTTGTGCAGTTTGTATTCGACCGAATCGATCAGGGCTTGAAAGCTTGCTTCGATAATGTTGTCGCTGACACCGATGGTGCCCCATGTTTCGTCTTTGTCACCGCTTTCGATATTCACACGAGTTCCCGCCGCAGTGCCGGCGCCGTTGTCCACGACGCGAACCTTGTAATCGATAAGGTGCATGTCGCGGAGTTGTGGATAAAACGGCAAGAGTGTTTGCCGAAGCGCCGTGTCGAGTGCGTTGACCGGTCCGTGGCCTTCGGCCGCATTGAAACAGTCTTGGTCACCGACGCGGATTTTGATGATCCCTTCCGCGTAGACGTCTTTTTCATCCGCACTCGTTTCGCCCGCCACGACGCGATACTTGATCGGGCTGAAGTGTGGTTGAAAGGAACCGACGATCCGTTTGATCAACAAGTCGAATGAACCGCCGGCATTTTCGAACTGGAACCCTTGGTTTTCAAGACGAACGACTTCCGCAAGGACTTTGTCCTGGACTTCGCGATTGTCCTCTATCTGGTGACGGGTCGAAACGGCGACGATGTTGCTGCGTCCCGAGAGTTCACTGACCAGAATCCGGCGTTCGTTTCCGACCAAAGCCGGGTCGATGTGCTCGTAGGTGGAGGCCGCTTTGTTGATCGCGTGCACGTGCATGCCGCCTTTATGGGCGAAAGCACTTTGGCCGACAAAGGGCTGGCCGCCACGCCACTGAAGGTTAGCGGTCTCGTAGACGAATCGGCTGAGTTCCGTGAGATGGGTGAGATCGCTTCCTCCCAGCACGGAATAGCCGGGTTTCTTGATGGCGAGGTTTGACATGACCGAGATCAAGTCGGCGTTGCCGCATCGTTCCCCGATGCCGTTGATCGTTCCTTGCACTTGTGTCGCACCGACGTCGACTGCCGCAAGCGAATTCGCGATCGCGAGGTCGCTGTCGTTGTGACAATGGATTCCAAAGGTGACCTCCGGGAAATCCTTGAGAGAATCCATGGCAGCAGACGTGATGTCGGCGATCTGTTCCGGAAGAGAGCCTCCGTTGGTGTCGCAAAGTGCCATGACGGTCGCGCCACCCTCGGCGGCAGCCCGAAGCGTTTTCAGCGCGTACTCTGGATTGGCTCGGTAGCCATCAAAGAAGTGTTCGGCGTCGTAGATCACATCCGAATGGCCTTTCAAGAACGTGACGCTCTCGCCGATCATCGCCAGGTTTTCTTCCAGCGACACCCGCAGGACCTCGGTGGCGTGGTAGTCCCAAGTCTTTCCGACGACGGTGATCACGGGCGTTCCGGCAGCCACCAACGCCTGCATCCCGGGATCATCCTTGGCCTCGATACCACGTCGGCGCGTCATTCCAAAGGCACAGACTTTGGCGTCCCCCAAGTCGTGCTTGGCGATCTGCTCAAAAAACGCGACGTCCTTTTCATTGCTCAGCGGGTATCCGCCTTCGATGAAGTCGATCCCGATCTCGGACAGCCGAAGTGCGATTTGCAGTTTGTCATGGAGCGAAAAACTGACACCTTCGCCTTGGGCACCATCCCGCAGCGTCGTGTCGTAGATTGCAATCGGTTTTGAGGACATGTTTTGCTCGGCTTACGAAAAAACCCCCGGAGCGGACAAGCCACGGGGGTTGGTATGTTTCCGAAGATCATGACCCATCGCTCAACGCTTCGTTTACCGATGAGGGTAAAGAAGGAAGCTCTGGTTCCCCCACGTCATTGCTGGCAATCAGAGCCAGTGACGCGGCAAATAATCACGACTTGAATGGGCACGGGGCTGTCCGTTCCTCGGAAGGGGTGTGTTTGGACGCTGAGAATACGATCCGCGCCAGAACTCGTCAATCGCTGACCCGCACGTCCGCCGAGGTCCCCGACCTTCGTCGAGCCAGACGCTGGCGTCCTCCTCGGAACGCCGCAACGAGATAACTGGTGCAAAAAATCACACAAATGGCGACCATCATCCCGACAATTCGCATGTAATGCAGGTTCACGATGCCCTGTTGCAGCCAGACTCGGCAAAAGTGCAGTAGGTGGCCAAATCCGACCAGGCATCCCAGGCCGCCGATCAAGGCCGCCGTCCCGAGGGCCTGCCGCCGACGGTGAGGGTTGAGGGCCACGACACCGAAGAACAGGATCGGTATCCCGCACATCATCGGGATAAACAGAACTGGAGGCTTGCTAAGCGATCCGAAGAGCGCAAGCGCCGTGTCGATGCAAAGCAGGATTCCCGAGAAAATTCCGAAGCGGGCCATCACGTCAATTCGCCAGAGAGACAGGAGGGGCTGTGGAGGACTCGTCGACCAATCGCGTCAGTCCGCCAACTGCAGAAAGATTACCTCGCGCGGAGCCGGAATGTCAGCCCAATCGCTAGAGCCAAGGTGTCGCATCCCAGCCGAATGATGACGGCCTTGGAATTGACCCCACCATCCAAGAGACTGTTCACCCCGGGATCACCCGCCGTCTGGAGAGGAAAAAGCAGAAAGACGAACGTTGGACAGGCTTCCAGCCTGGTCACCCTCGATTCGACAGGCTGGACGCCTGTCGTACCGAATTGTTTCAATGCTACTACGCGTTCCAGATCGCGTCCGACGTGATCACTTGGACGGTCGGTTTTGCCTGGTTCGTTCGGTAGTAATCGGGCCCCCAGCGACGCAGTTCGACGAACATTGCGATGACGGCGATCAGCAGGAACAACATGCTGAGGACCAGCATGACGGTGTAAACGCTGGGTGGCTGTTTGGCATCACTCGGTGGAAGTGTCGACACGGTCACCCTCCTCAATGATTCCTTCGCTGTAATTCTTCAAGATCTGAGCGGCGGCACGGTTGGGCCACAGCTTCAAGATCTTCAGGCGACCGATATAGCGGTTGTCACGGGTGACATCCAACTCGTGACCGGAACGCAGTCCGTCGTCTTCACCGATCGAAACTTCCGCAAGCCCCTTGCTGCGATTGACCACCAGAATGACGCCGTTGCGTTCCGGGGGAGCACCGTCCAGGGGAGCGTTGACGTCGATTCCCATGTGGTCGGCGACTTCACGAAACCGAGTGACTTCTTTTTGCAAGTTCTCGTTGCGAGTTTCCAACTCCAGCCGAACGCCGCGGGCTTCGTTCAAGTCGTCTTGCAGTACGAGTGTCTCGGCAAAGAGATTGTCGCGATTTTCCTGCTCGGTACGAACTTGTTGACGCAGTTTGGTATTCGTGTCCGTCAGCTTTTGCAGCTCCTCGGCACGGATGCGAGCTGACTGTGCGAGCTCCGAAAGCTCGGCTTCCAGCTTTTGAGCCGTCGAGATTCGTTGTTGAATCTCAGACTGAAGTTGGTCGAGCTGCGTTTGCAGCGCTGCGAGTGCCGTACGGCGAGCAACTTGCTCACGCGAGAGCGAGGCATTGGCCCGCTGGGCGGCATCTTCAAGCTGCTCATTCTCGGAAACGATCGCTTCGATACGGTTCTTATAGCCGCCCGGACCGAGCACGAGATCTCGCCAGTTACGGTGCGATGCATTTACCGCCAGAGCCAACACCATAAAGGCGAGGCTAAGCAGGAAAATGACAACGGTAAATGACTTCCCTAATAAGGTCATTGTTAGCGTGTTCCTTTGGCAGAAGCACTACGACAGAGTCGACGGCGGAGTGGGTTCAGCGGACGACACAAGGTCGGATTCATGAGCGACGAAAAGCCGGATGCCCACGGTGAACTGTAACACAAGCCCGACGGGGAGACGGTTCCCAGCGAGTTGCTTGTATTTCGGGGAGTATAGTTACCGCAAAAATCGACTGTCAACGAAATCGGCCCGAAAAGCCCGTTTCCCCTATTTTGCCTGAAGCGGACAGGCAAAATAAACTCCCAAATGGAAACTGACGCGGATGGTAGCGATTATTTGACCGCCAACATTCGCTCGAGGGCCACCAGACTCCAGTGCGTCACTTCTTCGGAGACCTCGATTGTGTTGACAGGAGTCCCGTCGCGTAGGTTTTCCAGCGACCAGCAAAGGTGCGGCAGGTCGATCCGGTACATCGTGGCGCACATGCAAAGCACCGGGCTGAGGAAATGGATTTCCTGCTCGGGGTGTTCCGCCTTCAAGCGGTTCACCAGGTGCAGTTCCGTTCCGATTGCCCAGGCACTGCCGGGGGGTGCCGCTTGGACCGTGTTGATGATGTACCCCGTGCTGCCGGAGAAATCAGCGATATCGTTGACTTCTCTTGGACACTCGGGGTGAACCAAGATTTTGATTTCGGGGTTCTGTTTGCGAAATCCTGCAACATGCTCCGGGCGAAACATCTGGTGAACGCTGCAGTGGCCTTTCCAGAGAATCACGCGGCTCGATTCCAAAGCGGATTCGTCGTTGCCACCCAGCTCCAATTCGTAGGGGTCCCAGACCGGCATTTGATCTTCGGTGATCCCCATTTTCAGCGACGTATTTCGTCCGAGGTGCTGATCGGGGAAAAAGAACACCCGGTCGCCACGTTCGAACGCCCATTCGAGTACCGCCTGCGCGTTGCTGCTGGTGCAAACAATTCCACCGTGTTTCCCGCAGAACGCTTTCAAGCTGGCGGCACTGTTGATGTACGTCACCGGAATCACGCGTTCGGTATCGATGACTTCGCCCATGTCCTCCCAGGCCGCTTCGACTTGAGCAATCGCGGCCATGTCAGCCATCGAACAGCCGGCCGCCATGTCTGGCAGGATGACACGAACACGTTGTCCGTCTCTCTGTTCTAACTTTTCTGGACGATTGGCGAGAATATCGGCGGTCTCGGCCATGAAGTGCACGCCGCAGAACACGATCGTGCGGCACGCTCCGCTTTGGGCGGCCATTTGTGACAATTGGTAACTGTCGCCGCGTAGATCCGTGTGCTCGACGACTTCGTCTTGCTGGTAGTGATGTCCGAGAATCAGCAGTGATTCACCCAGTTCTTCCCGGACCGCGGTGATTCGGCGAACCAGTTCTTCGGACTCCAGCGTCTTGTAGGACGCGAGGCCGTGTTTGGCGTGAGCATAGCGATCGTTGTCGGCGTCGCGTTTCGCGGTGGGCAGGGATGCAGACACGGGCGGGAGATACTCCGGAAAGCCGAGGCGGCAGATTCAGTAAACAAGCACTGATTCGATGCGATAAGGATCAAGTTTTGACTCGCCCTTCAGATCCGATAAATGGATCAAGAACGAACAACCCACGATATCGGCTTCACAACGTTCGAGCAATCGACAGCAGGCCTGCATCGTTCCGCCGGTGGCCAACAAATCGTCGACGATGACCACACGCTGCCCCGGAGAAACGCCATCGATGTGGACATGCAGTTCGTCACTGCCGTACTCCAGATCATACGCGTGGCTGTGCGTATCAAAGGGAAGCTTGCCCGGTTTGCGAATTGGAACAAATCCCGCATTCAAATGAAGCGCGAGCGGAGCGGCGAAGATAAACCCACGAGCTTCCGCCGCGGCGACGACGTCCACGCGTTCGTCGGCGAACGGTTCCGCCATCGCTTCGGTTGCTTTTCGAAAAGCGTTTGGGTCCAATAATAAGGGAGCGATATCACGGTAAAGAATTCCTGGCTTAGGAAAGTCAGGGATGTCACGCACAAACGATCTTAGTTCAGCAGACATGTGCTACTGGGTCCCGTAGTCGAGGCAAGCTTCGAACCGAAAAAGCCGTCCGCCTTTGGCGGAGAGCATAGGTTACGCCAATTAAGTGGTTTTCACAGCGCCCCCATGAGTTCCGTCCACAATCGGTGCCCGCAAGTTCTCATGGGAGCGTCGGTTGGCGACGAGGGCGGTCAATCATCCCTTCTTGCTGATGGGGCTCAACCGATTGCGAGCGAGGCTGACACCCACCGCGTACTCAGGTAAACAACATGAATCTCCCCGAGCATTTGCGAAACGCAACTCGCGAGATCCACGAACAACTTCATTTGGTCGTGGACCTAACTCGTCTCCTGTCAGACCGTGTTGAGTACGGCGCCGGCTTACTCCGCTATCAAGCCGCCGTGCAGCCTGTCGAAGAATGGCTGACCAAGACCAAAACGAAATTGCCAGCCGCGGAGTTACCCGGCGACTTGCAGGATCGTCTCTGCAAAGTTGCTTGGCTTGAGGAGGATCGAAGGGCCCTTTCGCAGCTCGTCGATTCAAGACCGCAACGATCGTCAAGTCGCCCGGTGTTTGATCTCAACGAATCCAAGTCACACCTGATTTCCCAAGTGGCCGGGGTCTTGTATGTGATGGAAGGGATGACCTTGGGAGGAATGCAGATCAGCAAACAGTTGTCAGATCAGCTCCAAGTCGACATCGACTCAGGCGGGCGGTTCTTTGCCGGTTATGCCCAAGAAACCGGATCGCGTTGGACGCGGCTGAAAGAATGGCTCGTCAACGTGGGGAGCCGACCGGATCACAACGATGACGTGGCGTCCGATGCGGCGAAGCGCGTTTTCGATCACTTCGCCACGTCGCTGCGGTCTCATCAAGTCTCCCTCGATAACGGAACGCGAAGATGACTCAGAGTGACCCGGCACCCTATCTTCGCCAACCCGTCACCTTGACGAACTGTGATACGGAACCGATTCACATACCGGGGGCCATTCAAAATCATGGGTGCCTGATCACGTATCGGGAGTCGGACTTTCAGATCGTCGCGGTCAGCATGAATGTAGACTCCTTCTTGCGGATATCGGCCACGGAATTGCTTCAGAAGGATGTCCGTGAAATTTTCTCCCAGGATTCCCCGCTGGAGCTCAATCCGAGTGTTTTCGCAACGCAGGTGAATCCTTCGCGAACAAGGCGATTCAACACGATCCTATTCGGGAAGAAGCATGCCGTGTCGCGTCGAACAAGCGACGGGCTGACGTTCTTGCAATTTGAGCAATTGGATGAAGGAACCGATGTCGAGTCAAGCGAAATGCTCTCGTTGCTCTTTCGCAGCATGGATGGGAAGACCAATCAAGAAACGTATGACGTCGCGGTACGTGAAATCCGACAAGCGACCGGCTTCGATCGTGTCATGTTGTATCAATTCCATGAGGACGAGCATGGAAGCGTGGTTGCGGAAGAGTGTCACGACGACATGGAGTCGTTCTTGGGATTGCATTACCCGGCCGGTGATATTCCGTTGCCCGCGAGAAGACTGTACGCACGCAATTGGATTCGAACGATCTCGGATGTGTCCGCGGAACCGTCCGCATTGTTGTCCGTCCCCAATGAACCACGTGTCCATCCGCTGGATCTTTCGGACTGTGAACTGCGTGCGGTCTCCCCCATTCACATCGAGTACCTCCAAAATATGAAGGTCGGGGCAACGATGTCCATCTCCATTTTGGATGGTGAGCGGCTGTGGGGTTTGATCGTCTGCCATCACAACTCCGCAAGACACGTGAAACCTCAAGAACGTGACGCCTGCGAACTCGCCGGTTCAACACTTTCCGCCTATCTCACCAGCCGCAGACAGCAGGACTATCTCCGCGCGAAAATGGACGTGAGCGAGAGGCTTCCAAGCCAACTCGCCTTCGTCGCCGGGCCGGGCGAAATGTCACACGGTCTCTCTAACGCCGTTCCAATGATCTTGGAACTGATGGATGCGGATGGAATGGCTTGGATCGATCGCCATCACACGAAAACTTGGGAAGTAACACCGGACAGCCACACGCTTGAGCGAATCGTTCAACAACTGAGAAAGAACCACGGCGGCGATCTTGCCTACACCGACCAGCTGGCTGGCTGGCTGGATTCTTCCGATAAAGTCACGTTGAATTGCGCCGGAATGATCGCGTTGTTTCTCGGACGGACGGTCGAAAACGGAGTCCTCTTGATTCTTCGTAGTCCGCTCGTCCAGAAGATCGACTGGGCAGGAAACCCGGACAAAAGTGTGGTCGATGAGGGCGGACGACTGACACCGCGAAAGTCGTTCAAAAAGTACCAGGAAGAGATCGCCGATCGTTCTCGGCCATGGTCGGACAACGAAAAAAACATGGCGCGTTCCATTTTGGCGACATTGAAGACCTTGGTGGTGGAGCGGGCCGCGATGTTGCAGCAAGCCAACGAAGAATTGCGGCAACTCAATACCGATCTGGATGCATTCGCCTACGCCGCCTCGCATGATTTGAAGGAACCACTTCGAGGCATCAAGTACTACACGCGTCTACTTGAATCTGGACGTACGTTAGGCGATGAAGCCTACCAAAGCGGGCTCGTGGGATTGAACTCCATCGTTGAGCGAATGGACCATCTGCTCGATGGCCTGTTGAGATTTTCTCGCGTTGGGCGCAGTGAGCTCGACATTACGGAGTTTGAACTCGAGACCGCCGTTCAAGAGACCATCGACTCGGTGTTACCGCAAACCGACGACCCCAACATCGTGATCACTGTCGATCCAAATGGCACGCTCAAGGGGGATGTCTCCTGCGTCAAGGAAATCCTTGGTAATCTCTTGACCAACGCCATCAAGTACAACGACAGTAAGGTCCGAACGGTATGCGTCGGCGTGGTGCCGACAAGTCAGACTGGGATCGGAACGGAGTTCGGGCGAAATGCAGTCTTCGTGCGCGACAACGGCATCGGAATTCCCAGCAAGTACTACGACGAAGTGTTTGACGTGTTTCGACGCTTGCACGGTCCGCACGAATACGGTGGAGGGTCCGGGGCCGGTTTGACCATCGTTCGTCGAATGGTTGAACGACACGGGGGCCGGATCGCGGTGAATTCAACACCCGAAGGAACTGCCTTTGCATTCACCCTTGGAGAACACGAATGAAAGGTCGTGCCGACGATGTCGTCCTGCTTGAAGACAGCGACATCGATTTCGACATCTTCAAGATGATTCTGAAAACGCTCGGACTGGAACTGAATGTTCATCGTTTTAATCGCATTGAAAAAATGACCGATGCGATTCAAGGCAGCGAGCTTCCCTCAGAAATTTCGCTCGTAATCTGTGATCTGCGGCTTCCAGACGGAAACGGAATCGAGGTGGTCAAACACCTGCGGTCATTGACCCAATATGTAAACACCCCGATTGTGATTCTGAGCACTTCGGCGAATCCCAAGGATGTTTCCGAATGCTACACCGCGGGGGCGAACGCGTTTCATTGTAAGTTGACAGATCTTGATGCCTTGACGACCCAAACCGGCAAGCTGCTCGACTATTGGCTGAAGATGGTTGTCGCGGATCGAAAGCACTTACGCTTCTGAATGTGATTCGGTTGTCGACTCACCTTTGGAGCCGAGGAAGTACTTGAGCGTGATCGGCAACAGTCCGAGCACCGCGAATGCGATCAGCAGCTGCAGCAACTGTGTTCCCGAAAAAACGGCGCCGACGCCCTCGTCCGCCAACGTTTGCAGGTCGGGGACCCTGGAGCCGGCAAAGACATAGGCGGCAGTGCCCGGCAGCATCCCGAGTTGGCTGACCCACCAATACGTTTTTGTCCGAATCGGGGTCAGTCCCATCGCGAGGTTGATGACGAAGAACGGCACGGCGGGAATCAGGCGGAGGGTAAAGAGGTAGTAAGCTCCCTCTTGCTCGATTTTCTTTTCAATGAATCCGACCTTTTCGCCGTAACGCGACCTCACCGTGTCTCGCAACAGGTAACGACTGCTCAAAAACGCGATCGTCGCGCCGGTGGTGGATGCGAAGCTGATCAGGATCATTGCCGGCCAAAAGCCAAAGAACCAAGCGAACACCAGTGTCAACGGTGCGGCCCCTGGCAGCGACAGTCCTGTCACTCCAGCGTAGACCGCGAATGCAAGTCCGTAGATCGCGATGGGGTGATCCTGTTGGAATGCCGTCAACTGAGACTGTCGAGCGGCAAGCGCCTCCAGTGACCAAGCGTCTTTGAAAAGCACCGCGAACACGGTGATCACAAGGACCCCAAAAAAGAACACGAGTGTTTTGCCATTCGGCATCGCCATCCGTGACTTCGGCTGCTCGTTGGAAGAGGGAGACAAGGCGTGGCTCATTGTTTCGCTGGGGGTCGGTCAGGTTGATTGCATCGATACACCAACAATGGCGAATTCGATCTGGCGACCGCCTGAGATTGTACCCGTGCGTTTGACTGTACGGGAAATCGTGGAAACGAGAGATGTGAACGCTATCGGCTGCCCGAATTCACGGCATTGAGAACGTCGACGTAGATTTCCTGTAACTGCCCCACGCCGATCAGAAGATTCACCGCGGGGTCGCCCGATTCGAGGGCGATCACTTGGGCGAGTGTCTCGCCCAAGATTCCCTCACCCTTGGTCAATGCATCGGTCAGCTCGGCGGACAGCGAGATCGATTGAACGATTTCCTCCATCGGCAGATCCAGCAGTGCATCCAAGACCGAGAACAAACCCAGCGTGTGAAAACGTTCCAGCCGATCGTGTCCGGCAACCCGGGCGAGTTGCTCGCACAGCTTGGCACGAATCATCGCGGTGCGTACCAGTTCGCTGGGTTTAGAGTCCCCCAGTGTCGAGAGCAACATCATCGAGGCGAGTGAGCGAAGCTTGCTCAAACCCATCAACGAGGTGGCTTGTCTCAGTGATTCGACCGTGTGCGATGCGCACACGTTGGCAGAGTTTGCAAAGCGAAGCAAACGGAACGAGAGATTTGGGTCGGTTTCCAGCAATTGCTCCACACGTCCGAAGGTGACCTCGGGTTGCTGCAGCTCAATGATCAATTGCATTGCGGACAGGCTTCCGTTGGGAAGTCGCCGTCCTTCGACCACTTCGGGTTTGCAGTAGAAGTAGCCTTGGAACAAATCGCAGCCAAGTCGTTTGCAAGTCTCAACGTCCTCTTTGGTCTCCAGCTTTTCAGCGAGGATTGTTTTGACCCCACGTTCTCGAAGGGTTGCGATGTGATGCGGGAGATCGCTTGGGTCGATCGCCGGAAACTCAAGTTTGATGATGTCCGCCAGTTCCACCAGCGGTTGCATCTCTGGCTGGTAGACGAAGTCATCCAAGGCAATGGTGTAACCCGCTTGCGAGAGTTCCCTGATGGCATCGAGCACTTCCGCATCGGGGGAAACGTCTTCCAGAATCTCGAGGACAACGCGGTTGCTGGGGATGCACGCGAGCTGACGCCCAAGAAGTAGATTGCGAGTCAGGTTGACGAAAGCCAACTTTCGGCCCACGAGCGTGTCCAGGCCGATGTCGACGAGGGATTGAACCAGCACATCGGCGGTGGCCCGGTCGCCGTCCTCGATGACCGCTGTGGTTTGTCCCGGGGAACGAAACAAGAACTCATAGCCATAGACGGTTCCGTTGGCACGGAAGATGGGCTGTCGTCCGACGAGTGCTTGGGTCATGACTGGAACTGGGGAACGAAGTTTCCAAAGAGTCGGAAACTCTACCTTTCGCAAGTTCAGTTCCAAACATGCGTCACCGACACGAGGGAAAACCCTCAGTACGAAGCCTCACGCGTGTCGGGTGAAGACTCCTCGGTTTCGGACGTAAAGCGAATTCGGACCAATGACTGTGCCAGCAACGTGTACAGCCAAAAGTAAAGCGAATAAAAGACCGGTACGAGATAGAGAACGAGTGCGGTCGCGAGCATCAACCCGAAGGCAAGTGATGCCGCCATCGGAATCAGCAGTTGGGCTTGGAAAGATCGTTCCAGCATCAACGGGATCAGACCCGCAATGGTGGTCATACTGGTCAACAGAATCGGTCGAAACCTCCGCTGACCTGATTCTGCCAACGCATCCAGAACGGGTTGACCGCCACGAACTCGCGCGTTGATAAAATCGATTAACACGATCGAGTCGTTGATGACGACGCCGGAGAGCGCAACCAGTCCAAACATACTGAACAGTGTCAACGGCAGTCCGAGGACGGCATGGCCCCAGACGGCGCCGATCATACCGAACGGAACGATGAGAAGGATGAGGATTGGCTGGATGTAGGACCGAAACTGCAGCACGAGCAGGACATACATCGCAATAATCGCGGCCGCGAAGCCCCGCATCAAACTGCCGACGGATTCGCGACTTTGCTCGGCCTGTCCCTCCCAACGAACTTGCAGGTGCGGATACCGTTCTTGCAGCCCGGGGATGTAACCGGTTTGTAGATCTTCAATGATCAGACTGGCATTGGCTGTCTTCCAGTCGAGATCCGCACTGATCGTGATGGAACGCATCTGGTCCACGCGATTGATTTCCGAGAATCCTCGTTTCAGTGAAACCTCGGCCAACTCTTCAATCGGATGCTCATTGCCGGCCGGGTCTGGGACGCGGATTTCGCGAAAGTTCACCAGCGACTTACGCTCTTCGGGTGGATAACGCACCATCAACTTGACCTCGTGCCTGCCGCGTTGCAGACGCATGGCTTCGGCGCCGAAATAAGTGTTGCGGACGGTGTTCCCCAAATCGCTGGCCGTAATGCCGGTGGCGAGTGCCCCATCGCGGACCCGGAACTGGTACTCCCATTTGCCGGGCGTGTTGTCGTCCGAGATGTCGAATACACCGCTGTAGGTGGCAAGTTGCTTTTTGATTTGATCGGTGGCAGCAAGGAGTTCGTCCTCGTACTTCGCAGCCGCCAGTAACTTGAACTCGATCGCTTTGCCGCCGGGGCCAACGCCCACGCTGCCGTAAGTCACTTTTTCGGCGCCGGGGAATTCGCCCGCTTCCTCGCGCCACATCGCGATCAGGTCTTTGCTGTGGATGTTCCGCACCTCGGTGTCGTGCAGTTCGGCAAAAATTTGACCGACGCTGCTGCCGCTTGCACCTCCGCCCGCCGCATTTTGGGTGTTGGTCGTGTTGCCGACTTCCCGGTACGTCAACCGAACAGGACCCGCGATCACATCGCTGCTGCCAGGGTAGAGCTTCGCAACGCTCGCGTTCTCCGCTTCGGCTCGCTCGTCGGCAACTCGTCGGCTGACGCGCCGAAGTGCCTCGTCCATTTTCCGGGTCGCGCGATCAGATTCGATCGCGGGCGTCCCGTCGGGAAAGACGACGACGGCTTGCAGCAAATTGTTGTCGGATTCGGGAAAGAGAATGGAGGGCACGATCCCGCTGCGAATCATCCCGTACGTACCGAGCGCGAGCAGGACCGCGACTGCGACGGGCAGAATCGGATTTCGCAGCGAAAAGTAAAGTGACGGCACATAAAGCTTGTCGCAAACAAAATCGAGGCCTTTCGCAAACACGCGTCCCAGTGCTCCGAGCAGGAGGCCGAGCGGACGAAGCGGGTACGAGATGATCTCCAGGAATCGAAAGAACCCTGTGTGTCGATGTCCAAGGTGGCTGGGAAGAACAAAGATGCTCTCCCACAGCGAAATGACCAGCATCGCAATCACGGCAAAGGGAATCACGGCCATGAACTTGCCCATCACGCCCGAGACGAAAAACATCGGGGCGAATGCAATCACCGTGGTGGTCACCGACGCGGTGACCGATGGAAAGACCTCGACGGTTCCGTCGACGGCGGCTTGCCGAAAGTCTTTGCCCATCTGGCGGTGGGCGTAAATGTTCTCTCCGATCACGATCGCATCATCGACCACGATGCCGAGCGCGACCAGGAAGCTGAAGAGCGACAGCATGTTGAGCGTTTGGTCGCCCATCGAAAGCGCCGCTCCAGCGCCAAGGATCGAAATCGGAATACCCAACGCGACCCAAAACGCGAGTCTCATTTCCAAAAAGAGCGTCAGCACGAGAAAGACGAGTAGCAACCCCTGCAATCCGTTTCGGCGTAGCAGACTGATCCGCCCGCGGACCTCCGTGCTGGTGTCACCCCAAATCTCAAAGCGATAACCGGCGGGCAGTTCCTTTTCCTCGATGTAGGCTCGCACGTCGTTGACCATCGCGAGTAAGTCTTCACTTTTCGAGCGTTCGACGTTCACGACCATCGCCGGTTCACCGTTGATCTCGCCGACCATCGTTGAATCTTCGAATTCATCTTTGACCTCGCCGAGATCGCCAATTGTCAGAACAACACCGTCGCCGCGAGTGACCAGCGGGATTTGTTTGATCTCATCACCGATGCGGCCTTTGCTCTTTGCCCGAAGCAGGATCTCCTGGCCTTCGGTCTTCATTTGACCGCCCGGCAGCTCGACATTCCGCCGGCGAATGATCTCCGAAACTTGAGTGAGCGTGAGGTCATGGCTGCGCAGCGTCGCTTCGGGGATTTCGACGTCGATTTGATAGGGGCGGGTGCCCATGATCGAAGAGGAAGAAACCGTCGGAAGCGTTAAGATTTCATCGCGAATGTTTTCGGCAATGTCACGAAGCTGCAGTTCGGCTTCGCTCGACCGATCGCGGGGACCGATGATCCCGACGCGAATCGCGGCGTCACGAAACGTGATCTGTTGAATTTGAGGGTCTTCGGCGAGCACCGGAAAACTGGGGATTCGGTCGACCTCGCGGTCGATTTCCGACATGACTTTTTGCACGTTTGGAACATCAGACCGCAGCTCCGCCAAGACAAAGGCGGCGCCTTCCTGGGCAATCGAGGTGACCTGTTTGATGCCGCTGATCGACCGAATGGCTTCTTCGATTTTTTGGCAAATGGCTTCTTCGCAGTCCTGCGGTGTCGCACCTGGGTAAGGCACGGTGACCATCACGACTTCCAATTCGAACTCCGGGAAAACCTCTCTCCGCATCTGCAGGAGCGAGAATCCTCCGATGGCCATCAGTGCAGCCATCAACACATTCATTCCGGGGCCGTTCGAGATGGCCCATTCAATGGCACGCTTCATGATTCTTCCTTGGCTCGAACGGGCAGGCCTTCCGGTGGAATCGAATCGAGCGGCGAGACCACCACAAAGTCGCCGGCTTTCAAATCAGACTTTTCGGCTTCGCAAACCCAGCGTCGCTGTTGCGTTTGCGGAGAGGGTGAAAACTGGTCGTCCAGATCTCGCCCTTCACCGGACAGTCGCAGCGAGTCGACCGGGTAGACGGTTTGTGAGTACGTGACCTTTCCGGCAATCCACTCGGACGGATCAAACGTTCCCGCAGCTTCGGAGTCCTCTTCTTTTGTCGCTTCCGACTGAGCAGCCGTGGCGTCCGCCTTCGTGTTTTCGGTTCCCTCTCGTGCTTCACGCCACTTCTCGGCAACGTCCTTTGCGTCTTGAACTGCCATCTCCAAAACAGCGGGGTCGGATTTGAATCGCCAGACACGGTTGCCCGGACGAAGCGCCCGAGCCGGGATCACGATCAGATCCGTGGAAGGCTTCAATAACAATCGCACGCGGACAAACATGCCACGAAGCAACGCCGTCGTGCGGTTGGCTTTCTGCACTTGGCCGTCTTCATCGACGAAATGGATGGGGTCTTCGACAAGGATTCGAACGGGAACGGTCCGCGTGTTGGGATCGATTCCGATGCCGTCATAGGAAACCAGTGTGCCCTGCCAGCGGTGAACCACATTTCGACGACCGGCGACTTCGTATTCAATGATTGCTGGGGTGTCGGGCAATTCATAGCCGTTGCCCGTTGAGCCCTCGACCCTGTCGCTATTTTTCTGCTGGTCAAGCACCCAGTGCAACTGGTCCATTCGCATGCTGGACGACACTTCGACTTTCGAGATGTCTTCGATCGTCACCAGAGCCGCACCGCGATTGACAAAGGTGTTCAAGTCGGCCTGTTCGCTCACGATGACTCCGCTAAGGGGAGCTCTAACTTCGCAGCGTTCCAAGTTGACTTCCGCCACACGAAGTTGTGTCGCTGCGAGCTGTTCGCTGGCCTCCAGGCGAGTTCGTTTCGCCCGCTGGAGTTGGAGTTGGTTTTCGAGTGAGACCAGGGATTGACTGGCTTGCACCAAACCGCTTTTGGCTTTATCCAATTCGGCTTGACTGGTGAAGCGTTTGAGTGACGTTTGGCGTTCGACTTCTTTCTGTTTTAACCGGACCTCTTCGCGAGCGACGTCGATCGATCGTTTCGTGTTGGTCATCTCCTGATCCACTTCGCCGAGTGCGCTGTACTCTCGTTCGCGCTGGTGTCGAAGGCGTTCGACCTCAAGTTCGTAGTCCGTTGGATCGATTCGCATCAGCACTTCGTCTTTCTCGACAATCGCACCGGCTTCGCACTTCTTTGACTTGAAGATCACTCGACCGGCGACCTCGCTGGAGACGATGGCTTCCTGGTAGGGAACGACGTTGCCATCAATGCGAAGTTCGAGGCGTTGTCCCGTTTCCGCCAAGGACTGAATTCGTTCCACCCTGGCACCGGGCAGCGTTTGAAGAACCGCGACTTCGGATGCGTCCGGCGGTGGCACCGGTTGTGCCTCAGCGACGCCCAACAACCGAATGATCCAAGCCCCAAACAGGATCAGCAGGATTGGCAACGCGACGTTAAAAAGGACAAAGAGATCCCAACGTTTTTGTTTCGCGTAGATCGGTGCCGGCGGCCTGCCCGACTTTTGAGAGCTGACGCCTCCGCCCGTTTCCCCGCCAGGTGGCGGAAATGCCTTGCCTACGGCGAGGTCACTGACGCCCTTGTCGAGATTGATCGGCGAACTCTCCGATTCGGGAACGGTTTCAGTTTCGGGAGAAGACGGCATCGAAAATTTGTCCTGCGGAATCGGATTCCGGTGAGCGAGCGCAACTCACCTGGTGGTCAGTATAGTTCTGAGGAAATAATCGGCGGACAGGTTCAATTGTCGCGGGGAATTGAAGCCTGAACTTCCTCCAATGAGCAGTCATGCTGCTCCGCTAGACGCCGCCGAGCGTCATATTCAACTTTCAGCCGATTCGTTCCGCCGGGCACGCGCGAGCATTTTGCTTCCATCGCTCCCAGTTCGGACTGCAGTACCACATCTTGCCGAGGCAGCGTGTCGCGGTGGACCAGCGACTTGCGAACCCCCAGCGTGCTCGAATGGCGAAACAGCAAAGTCTCCAGTTTCAGGTGGTCGTCCGGACGGGCGATGACCGTCAACAAGATTCCGCTGCGGCCTTTCTTCATAAAACATGGCGTCTGAATCACGTCGAGCGCACCGGCATTGAAAAGCCGTTCCGAACAATCCGCTAGCTGTTCACCTGTCGAGTCGTCGATGTTCGTTTCCATCAGAACCACGTGATCATGCTCCGTTTCTGGGTGCGCATGAACGCCATGTGACCCGGTGCGCTCTTTGTCTCGTTCCCCTAACAACACTCGAAGTAAATTCGGCTGGTTTTCCAAGTCCATTGTGCCGGCGCCATATCCGATTTGATCAATCTTCATGGCCGGAAGCGGACCAAACGTTCCGCACAGCTCCTTCACAATGGCGGCTCCCGTCGGCGTGGTCAGCTCACGAGGGATCTCGCAGTCGGCGATCGGGATCCCACGCAATATTTCCGCCGTCGCCGGAGCGGGGACCGAGACCCGCCCATGGTCGATCATGATCGTGCCCGTCCCGGTCGGAATCGGTGAAGCCATGGCCGCCGTGATGCCAAGCTGATGGATCGCCACGGAAACACCGACGATGTCAGCAATGGAATCGATCGCGCCGACCTCGTGGAAATGCACTTTTTCAAGCGTCGTACCGTGGACTTTTGCCTCCGCAACCGCGACGTGGAGAAAAATCCGTTTTGCCAGCTCTTTGGCTGCCGAGCTGATTTCTCCCGCGCCATCAATCATGTCGTTGATGTGGTGCAGGTGACGATGAGCATGCTCCGGCGGATGCTCAATCGCGATGGAGCACGCACGAAACCCGCATTTCTTGGCCTCGCTCTGCTCGATCGTGAGCTTGGGCAGGCCCATCGAGCGAACCGCGGATTCAATTGCGACGCAATCGGCGCCCAAATCGATGAGGGCGCCAAGCGTCATGTCGCCGCTAATTCCGCTCATGCAATCAAAATAGGCAAACTTGGTCATCTGGGATCGTTGTCTTGGGCGGCGTGAGGGAAGGCGTCTTTGCCGTTGAATCTCTACGTGCCGCCGGTATACTCTGCGGCCCACGACGCGAAAAGGCTTCGCATGTCTCTCCGCCAGGCCGTGAGAGGCTCCAATCACACATCCGTGGCTCGTTTGCCGAACGATGCCCAGCGAGAAAATTCGATGAAAGTTGTCAGCAGCATTGGTGCATTGAAATACCGTCACCCGGACTGCCAAGTCGTCAAGCGACGCGGTCGGGTCTACGTGATTTGCAAAAGTAACCCGAAGTTCAAAGTCCGCCAGGGCGGAGCAAAGGTGAAGAAAGCTCGTCGCTAGTGCTTCATCCAAATTTGACTTTAGGGTAGAGGTGTCGTAGTTTTTGGGCAAAAACTACG
>JBCBOO010000087.1:0-21951 GCA_039821235.1 Planctomycetota bacterium | reverse complement strand
CGACACAAACTTCGGCGGGGTCAAATTGTTCAGCGCGTTGCGGTCTCGGCATCAAATCATCTCCATCTCAAGGCAGGTGAGTCCAAATCGTAAAGAAATCGAAACTGCTGTCAACAATATGGTGGGTGGCACTTTCTGATATTCTGATATTAAATGCGTTGATCGCCGCGCGTCAACAAGCGTCACGGGTTTGGTAGTCCGATACGCGAACGCACTTTCGATTGTTCGTGTCCCAACTTGTGGTTGACGAGTGTCTTGCCGGTGATCCGCACGCGGCCCAAGAGCGAATCGATAAATTGGCAGGAATCCCTCTGTCTACAGATTACCGACGCCACTCGGGACTTGGCGGACGCGTTGATGGACCGCAAAGCGATTCCAGAATCGGAGCCGCGTGATGCGATTCATATTGGAATCGCTGCTGTTCACGGAGTACAATATTTGGTGACGTGGAATTTCAAACACATTGCAAACGCCACCCTTCGCGACCGAATCAATCGTGTTTGCCGTGACGCCGGGCATGAACCTCCCATTATCTGTACACCGGAAGAAATAGCGGGGATGAGCGATGACTCCATTGACACCGACTGAAGACATACGAGCCGCAAGGCACAGACTCTCGGCAAAGTTCGATAACGATCTTGATCGAATTGTCGCTGATCTCCGCCGTCAGGAAGGCGAATCGGATGCTGAGTTTGTGTCCCTTGCCAGCCGTCCTCCCGCACCTGCGGCGAACCATGCCGATCGGGATAGGGGCCCGGTTACCCGGGACCCCTCCCACAACACTTAGCATGCGTTTCGTCGCAAGGATGCAAACGCTTTCCAATGCTCTTCCACGGAGCAGAAAAGGGGACGAAAAGCAGAATAGGGGACGGGGGTTAAATCGAGGGTCAACCATTCCGCGATTACTGGCGACGTGCCGAACAACAAGTGAACCGATGAGCTGCCCTCGAATTTGGTTGTCTATTCTTGCTCTGTTTTGCGTGGTCATGCCTGGGATTGCGCTGGATGTTGTCTTCCGAGCTCCATGGGCAGAAAATATTCGAAAGGTAACGCCAATATGGTTGATGATTGCTTTTTCGTGCCTACTTGGTTGGCTTATGATAAGCAGCATCGTTAGATTGCTCACCGGTGTACTCCCTTCATTTCGCTTTCGAGTCTCCGTCTTCATCTGTCAATCTATTTTGCTCCTAGTCGTCCTAATGCACTATGCAATGGAGTTAGAAAACTGAGGGTGAAGAAAACAGGGATAGCCAGCACGATACATCGAAGACTAAAGAGGCTTCAAAAGTATGCAGCGTCACCAACCTTTGTTCCATTTCCAGTCAGGCAATAGAGTTCTAGCGAATTTTTTCTCAGGTCCTTCAGGACAAGCATTCGGCCGAGCACACTCCGTCAAATACTCAGATGTTGATTATGTTGTTGCCCACCTTTTGTCATTCGACGATGAAGAAGACGTTGAATCTTTCGAGCAAGTTCCAGACGCTATTTCCTGTGGGTCAGACATCATCATTAGCGAACAGGTACTGAAGTTCATCACCCCTTTTCGAGTTGATGAAAAAGTTCAGTTTGTGGAAGCGCGAGTTGAAACTCAGGGAGGAACAATCGTAGGCGGAGATTACTGGCTGCCGTTTTCAGATGGCTGGCATAACGCAATCAACGAGACCCAGAGCAGAGCGAGCACTTATCCAAACGGAATGATCGACGAAATTGAAAAGTGGATTTTTGACCATGGATCGATGCCGGACAAAGATTTCTGGCTAGCAAACGCAGAACGCTGGGTGGTTTCGGCAGCACTCGCTAAGTCCCTGAAACGCCAACAGTTTTCCAACCTGGAGTTAGTCCGCATGAAGGTGGTTTGAGCCACGGGAAGAAGAGTGACGAAGATAAAAAGGGGACGGAAGATCCAGAGGGGACGAGCGTTGAATCGAGGATCTTGCAGAGCTTACGTTTGGGAGTGCACTTGCTCGGCTCTCCGAGCTGAGACCTCACGGCTCGGAGAGCCGTGCTACGAAAAGCCAACCCTTTAAAAATTGACGAAGCACTCGTTTAAGATTGGCCATTGCCTGCTTCCGCAATGCGAGTTGACTGCAGGAGTCTGCCGGAGACGGGCACGCGCCAGCTGCGGTTGGTGTAAGATGTGCCGCAGTTTCCTTCCCGCCGAGTCGTTTCTTGGAACGATTCTTTCCCACCGTTTCGAATTGCGTGTTCGTCTATGCGCCCGTCTTTGCTGACTCTTTTCGTGCGTTTCCGTCTCTGCTTGGTAGTTTCGCTCTTCGGCGGGACGCTGCTGTCCGCAAGGGTGCTCTCCGCGCCGGTCGTGGTAAACGAAGATCCTGACCTGGAAATCCAGGGTGAATACGTCGGACCGGACCGGATGATGCACGCGGTCGCCCGGGGTGACGGTGAATTTGAAATCACGGTCTACGAAGCAACCAATGGAAAGCGTCGATCAAGCGATCAACCGCCGCAACGCTTGGACGGCGACGAAGACACGGTGCTGGGAATCGCAGAAGGGATCGGAGCCGAGCGATTCGTTCGCGAATCATCCACGCTAGGTGCATCTCCGCCCGAAAATGCGATTGTTCTTTTTGATGGCACCGCAGATTCGCTGAGCAATTGGGTCGGTGGAAAGATCGAAACCATCGATGAGGACTCGCAAGTTTTGGTAGCGGGAACGCAAACCAAACAGACGTTTCGCGACTACCGACTCCATCTTGAGTTTCGGACGCCTTTCATGCCTCTCGCGACGGGACAGAAACGTGGCAACAGTGGCGTTTACCACCAAGCACGTTATGAGACGCAGATTCTGGATTCGTTCGGAATCGAAGCTGGGAAAAATGACGCGGGATCGATCTACGACATCAAAGCACCCGATGTCAACGCGTGTCTGCCGCCGATGCAATGGCAAACCTACGACGTCGAATTCACCGGCGCACGATTTGACGGAGCGAAGAAGGTTGCCGATGCTCGCCTGACCGTTCGCTTGAACGGCATCGTAGTGCAGAGCGATGTGGCCGTCCCCCGGGCCACGCGTGCCTCGAAACTGAAAGAAGGTCCCGAAGATGGTCCGTTGTATCTGCAAGACCATGGTGATGCGGTTCGCTTCCGAAACATTTGGCTGGTGCCGCGTGATGCCGAGCGAGAAGCGGCTCGGCCAATCGTTACCGGCTATGAAAGGTTCTTTGCGAGCACCGAAGACCCTCAAGGGATGGGAGGCGAACTCCTGATCAACCGGCTTGGGTGCACTTCGTGTCACAGCGGTGCAGAAGGCGTGCTGCCCGCAAGTGCCGGCCCAGATTTATCCCAAGTACGAGAACGCATCCAACCGGACGCTTTGGTGGCGATGATTGCCAATCCGCACCAAGCAAAACGCGGCACCCGGATGCCGGACCCTTGGGCCCAGGCGTCTGCCGAGCAAAGAAGCGAGAACGCTCGGGCGATCACGAGCTACCTGCTTGCCACCGGTGAGCAACCCGACTTGAGGCAGCGGTCGTGTACGCCCACCGTGGTTGCACGCGGCAAGGAACTTTTTCACTCCGTGGGATGCGTTGCCTGCCACGCGCCGCAGGAAGGTGAGCCGACTCCGGCGGCGACGACGGTTCCGCTGGGGAATCTCGCACAGAAGTACACCATCGATAGCTTGGCACGACTCATCGCGAACCCACACCAGACTCGACCCGGTGGAAATATGCCTTCACTGGTGGGCGATATCTCGGAGGCGGTTGCGATCGCCGGTTACCTCACTCGCTCGGTCACCGAACGCGAAAACGAAGCGACCTTCCGACGTCGCTTCTACCAAGGCCAGTGGGAGAAGCTGCCCGACTTTGATCGGCTGAAACCGATCTTTGAAGACCAGACCGAGGGGTTGGAAATTGCCGACCAAAAGAAGCGAATCACGAATTCGGGTTTTGTGTTTGAATCCCATCTCTCGATCGCAGCGGCCGGCAGTTACACCGTTTCGATCTCGAGTGACGATGGCTCTCGAATCACCCTCGGAAAACACTCGGTCGCCAACGATGGGATCCATGGTGTGACGACTCAGTCGGGCACCTTTGATTTGGAAGCAGGCGTCTACCCGGTGAGAGTCGAGTGGTTCAACAAAGATGGCGGTTATGAATTGCAGGTCAAAGTCACCGACCCGCTGTTGGGCGACGTGCCCTTGGCGGACTTGATCACGGACCCCACCGCAAACCCGGCTTCGCTTTCTCAAAATGCTTTCCAAATCGACGAATCGATGATTGGAAAAGGCGAGCACTTGTTCAAGACGTCGGGCTGTGCGTCGTGCCACAATTTCAATGAGTTCAAACACCAACCGAATCCACTTGCTGTTGCAGCAGACCTGGTCGATCTCGATTTACAAAAGGGCTGCTTGTCCGAAACCGTTGCCGCTCCAGCCGTCGATTACTTTCTATCACCAAGCCAGAAAGACGCGATTCGCAAAGCGATCGTCGGGCGTCGTTCCGGCGATAGCCTTGCCACCAGCATCACGGACGAAGACTTAGTTCATCTGACGATGGCCGGGCAAAATTGCTACGCCTGCCATCGCCGAGACGGCGTCGGTGGACCAGAACCAACACGCGACGCGTGGTTTCAAACGACGACAGCCGAGATGGGCTGGGAAGGCCGACTGCCACCGCCACTCAACGGTGTCGGCGACAAGCTGACCGACAATTACCTGCAGAAGCTCTTGGCCGAGGGCGAGAACGAAAGGCCTTACATGCTGACCCGAATGCCAGGGTTTGGCGACGGTCGTCTGCAACGATTGCATGATAGCCTGGTCCGCCTTGATCGGGTCGAGTCGGGCAACGACCTGAAACCCTCGACGGAACAGCAAATTCAATCCGATGGTCGCAAGTTGGTCGGCAATGGAGGTTTGGCATGCATCAAATGCCATGCCTACAACGGCGAAAAGGGAGGCGGTATCGGCGCGATTGATCTGCTGGCGATGTCGGATCGACTGCGAAGCGACTGGTTCGTGCGTTACCTGCAGAACCCCACCAAGTATCGCCCTGGGACTCGGATGCCGAACAGTTTCCCAGACGGCCAAAGTACCTACGAGTCGCTTTACGATCGCGACCCCCACAAACAAATCAATGCGATGTGGGCGTACTTGAATGCGGGAACCTCCGTGAAGGAACCGGCCGGATTGCGTCCCGGTGCGATTCTGCTGGCCGCCGATGATGAGCCGGTGATCTACCGCAACTTCTTTAACAACACCTCGGGTCGCGGCATCGCCGTCGGTTACCCTAACGAAGTGAACTTGATCTGGGATGCGGAACAAATGAGTTTGAACTCCGTTTGGAAACGTGAGTTCATCGACGCGTCCAGGCACTGGAACGGGCGCGGGCAAGGTCGTGTCGGGCCCGCCGGAGACCAAATCGTTGCACTCGAAAACTGGACGCCGTTGGTAGCAACCGACTCAGTGAAGAGCCCTTGGCCGAGCGAGTCGGCGCGGGAATTGGGCCATCAATTTCGCGGTTACCAACTCGATGAACGCGGACAACCACGCTTCCGTTACTCGATCGGAACGACGTCGATCGAAGACATCATTGTGCCGGTGGGACCGAAGGGAGCTGCACTCGGATTTGATCGCACGCTAGTCGTGCAGCGTGCGTCTGCGGATCAGCCACTGGTTTGGCGAATGGCGGTCGGCGAATCGATTCGTCCAGACGGTGACGGATATCTCGTAGAGGGAGTGCGAATCGAGATCGACGGCGCGGCGTGCGAAATCCTGACGCTCGACGGCCAATCGGAACTGCGAGCGTTGATCCCAGACGGACTTCGCTTGAAAGTGACCCAGCGACTTCGGTGGTGAAAGTGACGCGTTGTTGTCCCCTCGTGTACTCCTTCCTCTCTTTGAATCCCATGACTGCTTCCCTTCGTGCTTCGTTTTTCCGTTCAGGTCGCTCGATCACCGTCGGCATCGCTTGGGTCGTGCTCCTGCTCGTTGGCTTTTCAAGCCGGCACAGCGACGCCCAAGTACCGCAAGAGTCGGACTACTATCGCATCACGACGTTTGAGACCCCCGAGGGCGAGGTCATTGAGGCGAGTGGATTTCAGTGGATGCCCGAAGATGACTCGATCATGGTGTGTAGCCGCCGTGGTGATGTCTTTCGCATCCAAAATCCACTTGCCCAGACGGTGACTGCGGATCAGTTCTCGCTGTTTGCACGTGGATTGCACGAGCCGCTGAGTTTGGCATACCGTGACGGATGGCTGTACGCGACGCAGCGATGCGAAGTCACACGCATGCGTGATGTGGACGCCGATGGCGATGCCGATGTCTTTGAAACCGTCGCCGACGGATGGGGCGTGTCGGCGGATTACCACGAGTACGCTTTCGGCTCCAAGTTCGACAACGACGGCAACCTGGTGGTGACGTTGTGCTTGACCGGGTCGTTCGGAAGTGCCGTGCCGTTTCGCGGATGGGCCATGAAAGTCACCCCGGAAGGCAAGACCCTGCCCATGACCAGCGGAGTCCGATCACCGGGCGGCGTCGGCGCCGATGCCGACGGCCGAGTGTATTACACGGACAACCAAGGCCCCTGGAACGGTACCTGCGCGCTTAAGCTATTGTCGGACGGAAAATTCGTCGGACATCCCGGCGGGTTCAAGTGGTACGACGAAGCAAAAGAAACGATGGGCAAGATGCCCGCGGAGCCGACCAGCGGCTCACGTCTCCACATCGAGGCGGACCGAATTCCAGAACTCGTCATGCCTGCAATCCTTTTCCCCTACGACAAGATGGGCAAAAGCGCCTCGGGAATCGCGTGCGATACATCCGGCGGTAAGTTCGGACCGTTTGAAAATCAACTGTTCGTCGGTGACCAGTCCCAAAGCATCATCATGCGAGTCTTCTTGGAAGACATTGCCGGCCAAGTTCAAGGCGCATGCTTTCCGTTTCGTCGCGGTTTTGCCTCCGGGAATGTCGGAGTGGAGATGACACCCAGCGGTTCGCTCTTTGTCGGAGGCACCAATCGGGGCTGGGGTTCGACCGGCAGCAAACCCTTCGCCGTGGAGCGACTCGATTGGACCGGGAAGGTCCCGTTTGAAATCAAGGCCATGCGACTTCAAGCCGATGGCTTTGAATTGGAATTCACTCAGCCCGTCGAGGAGTCGACCGCCGGTGACCCGGGCAGTTATCAATTACAGACTTACACGTATGAGTATCGATCTCAATACGGCAGTCCCGAAGTGGATCACACCCAGCCGACGATCCAATCGGCAAGCGTTTCCGACGACCGTATGAAAGTTCGTCTGGTGATCGACGGTCTGCAGAGAGGTCACATCCACGAACTCAAAGCCGAAGGCGTGCGAAACAAGAGCAAGCAACCACTCTTGCACGACCTCGCCTATTACACACTCAACTACTTCGCAAAGTAAGCCCTCGCAGCCTGTGCCAGTCATAGCCTGCAGCGTCAGCGACGCGAATAAGTACCTTCCCTCGCTCACGCTTCGGGTTATGAATTCGACAGGCTGCTAGCATCACATCGTAGGACAGGCATCCTGCCTGTCTGCATCACTGACAGGCTGGAAGCCTGTCCTACGAAAATCATCGGAGGCGAACCCTCTCGGGGTGCTCACTCGGCCATCAAAGATGGTGCATTCCGCTTTGCTGGGAATACGAAAGCGAAAATCATCCGTCGGAAAAGTAGCAGTGTTTGAGTCCGGGTTTGTTGTAGTTGGGACGGGCCATAATGGCTTGGCGGAGGTCGTCGACGTGCGATGCATCCATGTCGCCGGTTCGTAGAAAATGTCGAACCGCGCGAGTCGCTTCGATCCATGCCGCGGCTCCGGAACGCCATCGATCGAGACCGGAGCGACGAAAGTACAGCGCTTCGGCGAAAATCGCTAGCAGAGTGCGTCAGATGAGTCGCGTTGTGGGGCAATTGGACGAGAAGGCTTGGCAAGTTGAAACCATTCCGTGCGTGTTTACCGTTGTGATTTAGAAGCGGACGTCTTTTTGGAGTGGAATGTTGGACTCTTTGTTGACCCCCATGAACGCCGACGAGGTGCTGTCCGTTTCCTCCGAGTACATCGCAGCGGTTGTTCCACACACTGCCCCCGATTGGATGGTGCCGCACGAATACGGAATGACGTTTGAAATCGGGCAAACCTTGGAGCAGAGTTGGCGGTGGCTGAACACGCCTGCGACCTTTGTAGATGGTCAACCGCCGTTTTTTCGCGTCGAGTTTGTGTCACCCGATCCTAACGTCCCACCCGGATTTCATGTCGGTGTCTTGAACACGCACCACGGGCCCGGGCTGAATTTTGCCGGTGTCATCACGGAAGTTAAGCCGATGGAGTATCGAGACCTGCAGTACTACTACGGAGCTTACGCGCTGAGCCCGCGTTTGATCCGACCAACGCGACTGCAGTTCTGGACCGAAAGAAGCGGCACAGGCACCCGAATGCGGCTTCAAGTCGACAGCCTGGTGCGACCCAGGTTATGCAGACTTTGGACGTGGACGCAGCGAAGGTTTTGGAATTGGTTTCCTTGGTCGATGCGACGCGGCATTGATGCGATGGAATAGACCCAATCAGCTATCGTGTGGCATGGCCCTCGCTTTCCAAGACTTTCGAGAACGAAGAAACTGGAGATGCGTGTCGTGGCTTAAATTACATCTTGGATCAGGTAGTCGTGAACGATCTCGTGGGTTCTACGATACTGGGGGGAATTCAACCGTCGAAAGTCTTGCTGGAGTGCCCCTCGGGTCTCAGCTCTTTGAGTGTGCTGGCCTCGTGTGGATCGGTCGATTTCTTGGGCGACGTGGGGAAACCTCTGCGTAAAGACTTCGCGATGCTGCCAGTTGATGAAGAACGGCGGCTTGTTCGGGCGCAAGACAAAGTCCGTCCGCTTCGACTTCTTTTTGATTCCGATCATTTTGCGTTCGCGCGCCTTTCCACCGATTCGGCGGTAGCCGTCGTAGATGGTGGCGTACTTGTCCAGAATGTCGTCGTCCCCCAATTGTGTATTGTCCCGAAAGTTCGTTCCCCGCTCTGACAAGAATTTCTTTGCGAGATTCATCACCAGGTTGTGTGCCTCTGGGTTTCGTTCGGACTGCTCGACCATCTCCGAATGGTTGCCGGGCATCACTTCCACCTCTGTCTCAGTGTAAGAGTGTCTCATCTGCGGCACGTAGGGAAGAAACAGTTCCCTGAACATCCCAGTGTTGTCATGCTGGGCATAGATCAGCGAGCACGTCTTGATGTTGGGGGTCGTTTTTAATTTTCGCCACATTGGATTGTTCACGACATTTGCACCAGGTGTAACACCGCCACCCGGTACTGGATCGATCCCATAGATGTTGAAACGGACCATCCGAGACAATTGGTTGTGTTTCAAGTACAACCGGTTCGCAATCTTTAAACACGTGATTGCACCGCGACTCCAGCCGGCGAGATTCACGATCAGCTGCCGATTTCTCGAATAACGTTCGTAATGCTCCTCGATGGCTCTCAAAGCCCGCGAGACGTTCGTCCCAACCCCGACGCCGGCGATCTGACCCGGTTTATTGGTCACCATGTTTCCGCGACTTCCCGGGCCGTCATTAATGAACTTGTGCGAAGACGTGAGTTCGTAGAGTCTCACCACCACGTCTCGTTTGCCACGATGGTATCCCGTTCCACAGTTGAAGATAGTAAAGGTCATCACAAACTCCTCAGGTATTCGGTGCCGCGCGGGCGGAAGGCTTCTCGATCTATAAACAGCTACCGAGACGCCGACAGCAGGGGACAAGAAGGACTTCATTTCGCAACCTTTTTTCCAGAAGGTGAACAATCGTCCAATACCCACCTCGGAAAGGGGGAAGATGCCGCGACACGAGCAGAGATCTCGAGTCGCGGAACTTGGCAAGGCACTGGCGGGTGCTCGGCTGTGCAAGCTGGCGCTTTCTGACACCCGTAGGACAGGCATCCTGCCTGTCTCGTGAATTGACAGGCTGGAAGCCTGTCCTACGCTGCTGGGCCGGTTCCCGGCTCTAGTTGCGCGCGAGTCGGGTGACGAATTGTTCGAGCAGGAATCGGTCTCTTCCGTCGGCGCTGTGGGTTCCCTTTAGCCTGAGGTCGGCGTCGAGTAACCAGCCGAGCAGTTGAGAGGCTTTGTCTCGTTTCATTCGGCGAAGGTCTCCCATCACTCGCGAGACTTCGAATGAACGCACACCCGCTCGTTCGAGCGAGTCTTCCAACTTGGGGCGGCTGCCTCGTCGCTCGGCGGCCATGTGGGCGGCCGTGGCCAGTCCAAGCCGCCGGAGCGACCATGCGATTTGTGGCAGAAGCGCGATCGCCGGTTGACCGCCGGCCATCAGCTTGTCGAGTTGCTTGAGGGCTTCCGCGGCGTCACCGGATGCGATCGCTTCGGTGATTTGCCAAATGGTTTTACCTTGCCAGCCGGCGACGACTTCACGGACCAGTGGTTCGGTGATCGTTTCACCGGGCTCCAGATAGAGTGCCAGCTTGGCGATTTCGGTGTCCAGAAATCCGATGTCCTCCCCCAGCATCTCCACGAGCGCGTCGGCTGCGGCGTTGTTCAGTTTTGTTTGGTGACGGGACGCAACAAAGTCCGTCAGGAACTTTCGCCGGACCGTTGCTGTGACGCCAGACTTCTTGCCAGTTTCCGGAGAGCAGCAAAGTAGCGTGTGGTCTTTGTCGAGTGCTTTGTAGATCTTGGTATTGGAAGCGAGCGAATCGAATTGCAAAACCAAGCGTGTGCTGGAACTCGGCTTGGCAAGGTAACCTTCGAGTTCTTTTCGATGGTCGCTGACAAACTTGTCTGCGTCACGGATAGTGACGGTTCGGGCGTCGCCCATGTCAAAGAGTGATGCGGTAGCCAGTTCATCCCGCACGTCGGACCAGCGGATGCCTTTCCCCTCGAACTCCTTGACGTCGGCATCCCCGATGAGCTTGGAGACGCACCACGATGTAAGTGTCGAGTCACCACCGAAGAGGGCGGCGACGGCAAAGTCGGAATCGGATGGATCGTCGGCTCCGGCGAGGAACTGAAACGCATGACGACGAGGCATCAAGACACTCCGGGAAGTGGGCTAAGTTGCGTGTGGGATCAATGAAAATTTTTATACGTACGACAGGCTTCCAGCCTGTCTTTCTAATTCAAGGTGAAAGGCTGGAAGCCTGTCCTACGCCTATTCGGCGGATTAGGAGACGGCAATTTCCTGGGACCACAGCAACCGTATGGCTTCGGGGAGGGCGATACATTCTTGTTCAAAGACTCTCGCCGCGAGCTTTGCGGGGTCATCGTCAGGTAACACGGGACAGGATCGCTGCAATAAGATTGGGCCTTGGTCGTAGTGATCGTCCACAAAGTGAACCGTACAGCCGCTCAGTGTAACGCCTCGACGAAGTGCGGCTTCGTGAACACGGCTGCCGTACATTCCCGCGCCTCCGAAAGCCGGCAGAAGCGACGGGTGAATGTTAATGACACGGTTTTCGAAATCGGTCGGAATCAGGACGTGTTTCAGGAAGCCCGCCATGACCACGTACCGGGCACCGAGCTGCCGGACCGGTTCAAACATGGCATCACGGTACTGGAAATCACTCAGGTCGGCGGACTTGCGAATCACCTTGGTTTCGATTCCGTCGTCGCGAGCGATCTCGACGCCTCGCACATCGCTTCGGCTGCTGATGACCAGGCGAATGTCGATTGGCAGCGCCGACTCGTCACGATGCTTGATCAAGTTCTCGAGCGTTCGTCCGCCGCCGCTGAGGAAGACGGCGATCGGCAGGTGGGGATTGTTCGTCATACTTTCGCAACGTAGACGTCGCCATGCTCTCCGGAGCAGGGCGGGGTGTCATCATCCAGCTTTCCGACGGAAAGAGAATCCGCCAAAGTCTCTTCTCGAATCAGAGCCCCATGTTCCTCGATTGCTTGTTGGACATCGTCGTTGATGGTATCAACCGAGACTTGAATCCGATCGGTGTATTGGCACTCGATCGCCTTGCGTTGGTTTTGGATGATTCGAATCAAGTCCTTTGCGATGCCTTCGCGTTGCAGTTCGGGTGTGACTTCGGTATTTAGCACAACCACCGAGCTCAGTCCCTGTGCGGCAGCCCAGCCGTCTTTGGCCTTGAGCCGAACTTCGATGTCATCGCTGTCGAGTTCGACGGTTTGATCCCCGAGTGTGAGCTTGACGACACCCTCGGTTTGAAGCTGCTGCAGCAACGTATTGCCATCGCTTTCCGCGAGTGCTTTCTTGACGGCGGGAACTTGCTTGCCGACTTTTGGTCCGAGTCGTTTGAAGTTGGGGACAACGGTGTACTGCACGTACTGGTCGCCTTCGGTCGTGTAATGCACGGCTTTGACATTCAGTTCCTCTCGGACAAGCGCATCATGGTTTTTCAGCCAAGCGATGCGATTGTCGTCGGTCAAGATCACCGTGACTTCGGCGAGGGGCAAACGCACCTTGAGTTTTTCGGCGGCCCGAGCGGCGCGGCCGAGCGAAGCGATCTCGCGCAGGAGCCGCATCGAGTCGGACAGTTCACGGTCGATTCGACTCGCGTCGACCGCCGGATAGTCGCACAAATGAACGCTTTGGAGCACTCCCTTTCCGAACGGCTCGGTCAGCTTTGACCAAAGCGTGTCGGCCAGGAAGGGCGTGAACGGTGCGGCGAGTTTGACCAATTCGACCAACGTCTCGTAGAGCGTCCAGTACGCGTCGTGCTTGTCTTGCGAATCTTTGTCGCTGGCCCAAAAACGATCACGGCTGCGACGCACGTACCAGTTGCTCAGGCCGTCGAGCAACGTGGAGATCGCTTGACAGGCGTTGTAGTTGTCGAGTGCGTCCATGCGTTCGGTGACTTTCTCGATCGCCTGATGCAGCTCGGAGAGAATCCACCGATCGATTTCACTTCGCTCGGCCGCCGCGCGGTACTTCGGAGCCGACGCGAGTGAACCGGGCGTGAGTTGCTCGTCGGCACCCGCGGCGTCACACGGATCGAAACCATCGATCTCGGCATAGATGGTAAAGAAACTGAACGTATTCCAAAGCCGCAACAGGAATTCAGGAATGGAGTCCTTGATCGACTGCTCGGCGTAGATGATCGAGCTCCAGGGGGCCTGATTGGCGAACAGGTACCAACGAAGCGCATCGGCACCGTACCGTTCGAAGATTTCTTCGGGGCTGCGATAGTTGCGCAGACTCTTGGACATCTTCCCGGTTTGCTTGGCGTACTTGTGCCCATCGGACTGCGCTTCGGCTTCATCCAAGACCACCACTTTCTTGCCGTCATCGCCTTCGCGTTCCCACCACTGCGAAAGCATCAATCCGAGCACGATGCAGTTTCGGAAGGGCAGGGGATAGGGCAGTTTTGCAAGCGAGGCAGAGTCCTTGTCCGGTTCGGGTTCGCTGGCGACTTCCTTGATCTCGCTGCCTTGACCAAACAACATCGTTGCGATGGCGAGTTGGCTGTAGAACCAGCCTCGTGTTTGATCGATGGCTTCGCTGATGAAGTCCGCCGGGAACTGGGACTCGAAGGCTTTGGCGGAGCCCTCCCGATGTGGAAAGCCCCACTGAGCGAACGGCATCGCACCGCTGTCATACCAACAGTCGATCACTTCGCTGACGCGTTTCATCCGCGCACTCTCTGCGAACGGCGACTGGTACGTTACGGCATCGATGTACGGTTTGTGGACGCGAAGGTCGTCGACCAGTTCTGGGTTGGCTTCTTTGGCGTTCAGCCATACGTCGGTGCCTTGCACGTCAGGTTTCGCCAGCAGCTCGTCGTAGCTGGAGATCGCTTCCATTCGGCCGGTTTCTTCGCAGACCCAGATCGGCAGCGGGGTTCCCCAGTAACGTTCTCGCGACAGCGCCCAGTCGACGTTGGATTCCAGGAAGTTCCCAAACCGACCGTCACGGATGTGTTCCGGTTGCCAGCCGATTTGCCCGTTGTTCTGGAGCATGAGGTCGCGAAACTTGGTCGTCCGGATGAACCAGCTTTCACGCGGGTACTGGATCAACGGGTCCTGGTCGGCTCGCCAACAGAACGGATAGTCGTGGAGGTACTGTTGCTGCAGAAACATCAGCCCACGCTCTTTCAACATGCGCGAGATTGGCTTGTCGGCGTCCTTCACCCACAGCCCCAACAAGTCTTCGGGCACGGCTTCGACAAACTTACCGTCCGGGCCGACCGCACAGAGCAAGTCAGGTTGTTCGCCTTCGACAAAGCGTCGGCGTTGTTCATCGTAGACTTCATAATCGACCTCGCCGAACGCGGCCGCTTGATGCACGATCCCGCTGCCGCTGTCGGTGGTGACGAAGTCGGCCGCAACGACACGCCAGAAATGAGCTTCCTGCTCGACGCCGTCTTTTTGTTCCGGCGTGATCAACGTGCCGGACGCATCACCGGTCGATTGAACGTAGCCATCGAAAGGCGGACGGTAACGCAGCCCGACGAGATCTCGGCCGTGACAGGTCTCGAGTGTTTCAAAGGTGCGTTTCGCTTTCTCGGCCAGTGAATCCACGAGTGCGGATGCGAGGTAGAGCTCTTCGCCGGATTCCGTGTCTTTGACGAGTGCGTATTCGAGTTCCGGGTTAACGGCGGCGTACATGTTGCTGGGCAGCGTCCACGGGGTGGTTGTCCAAACCAGCAGCGATCGCGTCGCGGTCTCGGTGGAATCGGCTGTCGGATCGCCGACCGGGAATTTGACATAGACGCTGGGGTCGGCGACTTCGCGATAACCCTGGCCGACTTCACCGCTGGAAAGCGCGGTGCCTCCCTGGGCCCACCACCAAACGATTTTGTGACCTTGATAGAGAAGGCCGCGGTCGAAGAGGTTTTTCAAGCTCCACCAAACGCTCTCGACGTAACTTTGATGGTAGGTGACGTAAGCCTGTTCGAGGTCGACCCAAAATCCCAGCCGTTCGGTCAGTTGCCGCCACTGCTGCATGTAGCGCCAGACCGATTGCTGGCACTTTTGAATGAACGGTTCGACGCCGTATTGCTCGATCTCTTCCTTGCTGTGGATTCCCAGCTCCTTGCCGACCTCGACTTCGACAGGCAGACCGTGCGTGTCCCAACCTGCTTTGCGTTCGCAGCGGAATCCGCGCATGGTCTTGTAGCGGGGAAAGACGTCCTTGATCGCCCGCGTCAAACAGTGCCCGGGATGGGGCATGCCGTTGGCGGTCGGCGGGCCTTCGAAGAAGACGAACGGTGGCGCATCGGCTCGTCGCTGAAGCGATTTTTCATAAATCTCGTTTTGCTTCCAAAAGGCCAGCACTTCGGCTTCGAGCTCGGGAAACTTGGGGCTGGCCGGGGCTGCGGTGAACGGAGAGGAGTTCGACCGCGGTTCAGATGTCATGGACATGGCAAGCAAAGTAAGAATCTTGGGGGAGTTTCACGGCGGGGATTGTACCGGGGACGACGATTTCTTCGTAGCCGCTGCGGATCGCATCAGCGGCGCCATATTTTGCCTCATCCGCAAAGTCCGCCGAGCCGATAAAGCGGATGTCACGCGTGCCGCCCCGAACCCTCCGGATTGACGTGTCGATTTCCGTCTCCAACGACCAACCCGACCAGCCGCCCAGCGGGGGACCGCCCCCGGGTGACCGCGGTGGACGGCCTTCGCCCAGCGAAGGTCGCCCTCCAGCGGTCTCTGACATGCTGCAAGCCTGGGTGGTTCAGTGGGGATCGGCGGCGATCGACACCGTCGAGACGATTGGCGACATCGCCGTGTTTGCGTGGCGAATGTTCGTTTGGATGTTCACGCGGTTGCCTCAGCGGGGGACGTTGCTGGTCAACTTTTACCAAATTGGTGTGCTCAGTCTGCCCGTGGTCGCGCTGACGGGGACGTTCATCGGCATGGTGTTGGCGGTGCAGAGTTTTTACCAGTTCCACGCGATCGGACTGGAAAGCCACCTGGGCGTTGTGATCAACAAGTCACTCGTTCGTGAACTCGGGCCGGTACTTGCGGCAACGATGCTGGCCGGGCGAGTCGGCAGCGCGATGGCGGCGGTGCTGGGGACGATGCGAGTCACCGAACAAATCGACGCGCTCACCACGATGGGCGCCGACCCGATTCACTACTTGGTCGTGCCAAGGTTCTTGGCGAGCATCCTGCTGATTCCCGCTTTGACGGTGATGGCGGATTTCATGGGGATCGTCGGCGGGTATTTCTATAGCGTGATTGTGTTCAAGATTGACCACGCGGCTTACCTGTCACACTCGCGCGACGGTGTGATGGGATTCGATCTGTTTAGCGGACTCTTCAAGAGTGTCTTCTTTGGCGCGATCATCGCCATTGTCAGTTGCCATCAGGGTTTCCACTGCAAGCCGGGCGCGGAGGGCGTCGGTCGCGCGGCGACGTCGGCGTTTGTTTACTCGTTCGTTTTAATCCTGGCCATCGATCTCTTCCTGAACATCATTTTGGATGAGATCTACTTCATGTTCTATCCCGCAGGAGGATCGTTGATATGAACGATCAAGAGAAGCAGGAAGAACCGAAGACACGGCCTTTGATCGATATCAAGAACTTGCACATCGAGTTCAATGGCCAGTCGATCCTGCGCGGGATTTCACTGCAGATCGAAGCCGGTGAAACCGTCGCCGTGATCGGGGAAAGTGGATGCGGCAAAACCGTTTTCATGAAAACCCTGGTGGGGCTGATCGAGCCGACACGTGGCAGCGTTCGTTTTGACCAATCCGATTTGGCAACGCTCACCGATGCACAATTGAGCGACATTCGGAGGCGATTCGGATTCGTGTTTCAGAATGCCGCCCTATTCGACAGCATGTCCATTTTCGACAACATCGCATTTCCGCTGCGTCAATCCAGCGACGCCGGCGAAGAAGAAATCCGTTCGCTCGTCTTTGATCATTTGCACCAAGTGGGATTACCACGCAACGTGATTCACAAACGGCCGAGCGAATTGAGCGGCGGGATGCGCAAGCGAGTTGGACTTGCGAGAGCCATCATCTTACGACCAGAACTCGTCGTTTTTGATGAACCGACCACGGGGCTCGATCCCATCATGAGTGACGTGATCAACGAGTTGATTTTGCATATCCGCCGAAGTTACTTGGTCACCAGTGTGATCGTGACGCACGACATGCGAACAGCGATGAAAACGGCCGACCGTGTCTTGATGTTTTATCCGCGGACTCGGCTTGGCCGGGATGAATCACAGGTGCTTTACGATGGGCCGCCCAGTGGGCTGGAAACGTCGAGCGATCCTCGCGTCACGCAGTTTGTTCGCGGCGAAGCCGGGGACCGGCTGAAGGAGTTGGCAAATTAGACATGGATGACAATCGACTACGATTCGGTGTTGGTGTACTGGTGATAGCCGCCATTGGCATCGGAATCATCTTGACGTTCTTGTTCGGCGCGGTACCGCGAGTGCTGACCCAGGAATATGCGATCGACGTTGAGTTTCCGAGTGCCGAAGGCATCAGCACGAACACCCCCGTCACCCTTCGAGGGATCAAGATCGGACGGGTCATCGAGAAGAAACTTGGCGGCAAAGGCGTCATACTGAGGCTCGGAATCGAACGTGAATTTGAAGGCCAACTGACTCACGCTTACATTCCAATCATCGGAACGGGTTCGGTCATTACCGGCGATGCCAAGCTGGAGTTTGTCCGTGGTTCGGATCAGGAGTTGGTCGGCATTCACGAGGAACGGTGGCCGGATCTTTCCAATGAGACTTATACCGACGGGCAGACGCTCAAATATGGCCAGCGGAAATCCGATCCGTTTGACCTACTTTTCAACCTCGAAGACGAGCTCAAGACGACGCTCCAGTCCGTTCGGTCAGCCAGCGGCTCGCTCGAAACCGTCGGACTGAACGTCAACCAACTGGTCGCCGAGGCTCGGCAGGTGGTGCAGGAGGCCGATCAACAAGTCGGCGGGATCGGCAACGAGGCTCGTGACGCATTGATCGTCTTTCAGGAAGCCATCAACGACGTGCGAAAGATCTTGGGCGACGAGCAGTTACGTGCGAACCTGAAAGCGGCAACGGAAGAGCTGCCCAAAGTCTTGCAGGAGGCTCAGGTCACCCTGCAGTCGACGCAACGCACCTTCGAGAGCTTTGAAAACGTCGGCAGCCAGTTTGAACGTGTCGGACAAGCGGCCGAGAAGACCGTTGCCAATGTTGATTCGACCGTGGACACGATTCGTTCCACGATCAAGTCCGCCGAACGAAGTTTCCAATCGGCCGAACAAGCAATCGCCAACATCGAGCAGATTACCGAACCGATCGCAGAGAACAGCGATGAAATCGTGGCACAAGCTCTCACCAGCTTGCGCAACCTGGATCGCTCACTAGTACAACTGGAGACCTTTGGTGCGGCACTCAACAATAGCGACGGTACGATTCGTCGTCTGCTGGAAGACGATGCACTTTATCTACGCCTCGTGCGAACCGTAGAGAACGTTGAGATGGCGAGTGCACGGCTGCGGCCGATCCTCGACGATGTGAGAATCTTCAGCGACAAGATCGCTCGCGATCCAAGGCAACTTGGAGTGCGAGGTGCGTTTGATAAACGGCCGAGCGGGGCCGGGCTGAAGTAGTGGAGTGAGGGTTAACCGACACCCTCAATGATCGAAAAAGGAATCACCATCCAAACGATTGCAGACTTTCTGAGCTGCATTGACCGTACTCGGGTTGAATTGGTGGAAGACTCAGCCAACGATGGGCGTTCCCCAATTGAGTGTGTGCTCTTCCCCTTCCTCCCGAGTATCCAGGCGTTCACGTTGAGTGATGAGTCGACGGATTTAAAGTCCGGCGTCAGCGAGCTCGTGGAGCAGGCGCTTTCGCTGCAAACAAAATCGTTTCAAGACGGAATCCGATTGTCAGTCGACTCGGTCTTTCGCCGTTTCCCAGGACTGGCAAATGATGAGCAGGCGCAACTCGCCGTGCTCTACCAAGACTTTCGTTTAGGGCCGCCGGCGGAGCAGCACGAACGTCTTCGGAATTTGGTGGCCAAGTTTCCGGAGCGTGCGTTGGATCTGAAACGTCAGGTTGATTTCGGGATCATCGTTGATTCGGTGATCGGTGATCAGTCGACGTTTGGGAAGACGATCGGGTTGGGTGCGACGAAACCGTTGCCGGGAACAGACTCCGGTTCGAACTGCGAACCGCTCTTGAAGGAGTCGCCCATAACGATTGGTCGGTTTCAGGTCGTGCGTTTAATCGGACACGGCGGGATGGGCAGTGTTTACTTGGCAGACGATCGTGAATTGGATCGACAAGTCGCGATCAAGATCCCGCGGTACGCCAGCAGTTTGTCGGATCGTGAACGACAGAAGTTCGTTCAAGAGGCAAAGATTGTCGGTGGTCTGAATCATCCCTATTTGATGGATGTCTTTGACATCGGTAAATGGAACCATGGTTTTTATTTGGTCTCTCGTTTTGCGGACGCCGGTGACTTGTCGAAGTGGCTGGTCGATCACGAAGGACCTCATCCGGCCGCTAAAGTCGTCGAGTTGATGTGTTCGATCACGTCCGCCGTCGCACACTGCCACCAACGAGGCATCATTCACTTTGACCTAAAGCCGGCGAACATCCTGTTTCAGTCTCGCTCAAATCCGGACGACGAAGTTTACTTTCCAGGCATTCCCAAGGTCGCCGACTTTGGGTTGGCACGGATTTGCGAGAAGAACGATTTGGCAACTCAAACCAGTGCTGTCTTCGGGACGTTGCTGTACATGGCGCCGGAGCAAATCGAAAGTCAGCATCGGAGACTTGGGGCGTCAACGGATGTCTTTGCGTTGGGCGTGATTCTGTTTGAGTTACTGACCGGTCGGCATCCGTTTGCCGCCGACACTGCGATTGAAATGATGGACCGAATTCGAGGCGGATGCCCGGCGGCGGACATCAAGAAGTTGGATGTTCCCAAGCCGCTTCAAGAAATTTGTCGTAACTGCTTGGCGACGGCACCGGAGGATCGCTACCCATCCGCGTATGAGCTGCACCGAGACTTGCAGAAGTTCTCCAACGGCGAAAGCCTGCACGGACATCGATTTTCGCGATGGAAACAACTGCGGCGCTGGATGGAAATGCCCCAGCGAATCCCACAAGCGGCGGCAGCATGTTTGACGGGGAACGTGGTGATCCTGATGGGCTTTCTGGGCGCCCTCGCGGTCAAGTCGATGCCGGACTCGCCGATCCCGGGGCCTCTCAGTGAATTCCTCTTGGATTTTGCCAAGCTGGCAGTCTTTCCGCACCTTCCGATGATCTACGTCAGCTGGCGGGTCATGCGTGGTTCCAAACGGTGGCATTGGATCAACCTCGCGTTCTCAATGATCCTGGTTGGCTTGGTTGCGACGTCGTTGATTGCCGGCCAGAGTCCGGTGAGAGCTTACAACGCAGATCCGTTCACCTTCTGGATGGTTCACGTGATCATCTTCAGCATCGCCGTCTACCTGCTTGCAATTCAGTTGATCGCGGTACCCGCCATGATTCGGCAACATCGGGACCGAAAACGAGATTGATCGTCTCGTCAAGTGAACTTCATCAAGAGCCAATCACCCAGCCTTGGAAATGCATTTCCGAGTGTGATCAGTACTCGAAGGTAGCCTGGCAGAACCACATCGATACGCCTCCTTTGCGCGGCGAGCAACACCGCCTTTGCGACGCGGTTTGGATCCAGGCCCTTCACTTTCGTTCCTCCGCCGGGCTGGCGTGCCGACTCCGGTACCGATTGGGAAGCGTCGCTGTAACGTTGTCCAGCGTCGTCTCGTCGGATCGGTCCCGGGCTGACCAGCGCGACGTGAATGTTCTTGTCGCGCAGTTCCAAACGCATCTGCTGGGTCATCCCCGCAACGGCGTGCTTGGCCGCGACATAGCCCCCCAAAAATCTTGCGCCGACACGTCCGGCGAGCGACCCCACATTGACGATGCTGCCACGGGATTGCTCCAGCAACGGTATCATGGCTTTGGAACAGACGAGGGTCCCGACAACATTTTGATCGAACAATTCACGCAGTCGTTCAGCGCTCAACTCTTTCAAAAGGCCGCGATCGCTAGTGCCGACGCAGTTGACGAGTGTGTCGAGTCTTTGTAGCTGATGTGAAATTTCTTTCGCGAGATGCTCGCAAGCTTGGGCGTTCGTGACATCGGCTGCAACACCGACCACCTTCCGCGTGGGGAACGCGTCTCCGAGCTCTCCGGCGACTTGTGTCAGTCGGTCTTGATCCCGAGCCGTGATGACGACGTGATAGCCAGCCTGCAAGAAGTGGCGTGCGAGAATCAATCCCAAGCCAGCGGTTCCACCGGTGATCAAAGCAACGGGCGTATTGGGGTGACTCAAATCAATGGGCTCGAGCGAAAACGCGACGGGAAGAAAACGTGGATGCGGAGAAGGGGAGGGCAGTGCAGGGCGATCGGGAATCGACCGGTACCCGGCGGAGCTCCCCAATCTTCAGTGCTTGCCCATCGCCTGTGGGTCGGTCGCACGGGGGAATCCGGACATTGGCAATTCGATCACACGGCGGAGTTCCGTTCAACGGGTTTTTGTGGCGAGCGGGTTTTGCGACGTGTACGAGGCATGGCTGTTCCAAGACCTAAACTTCTCGACACCGCTATCGCAATCCGCTGGGGGTGATTCTCACCTCGAAATCGTCCTGCTCCCTGCTTGATTGCAGCCCGGACCAGAGTGGTTACAACCTTGTGTCATCAGCCTGCACGCCATGCGTTTCCAGCATGATTGGCAGTCATCCACGCCCTCCATGAGCGATCACACGCTATGTCGCGACCTTCGATTCACCAATCCTGCACCAAAATCGTTGCCACGGTCGGCCCCGCCTGCGATTCGCCAGAAAAACTGGCGGAGCTGATTCGGGCCGGGGTGGATGTCTTTCGAATCAACACGGCTCACGGAAAAATCGCGGATCATGAACAGAAAGTTCAGGCGATTCGGGAGGCCTCGCGGATTACCGAGACGCCCATCGGGATCCTTCTGGACCTCGCAGGCCCCAAAATTCGCTTGGGTGAATTGGTC
>JBCBOO010000086.1:0-22014 GCA_039821235.1 Planctomycetota bacterium | reverse complement strand
TGGCGCAAATTTTGTACCAAAGCGGCTGCTCTCGTATCGCGCCCCCCAAAAGATGAGAAAAAAGATGGCATTGGGGCTTGCCCCACGGACAACGCTGCCAATCCATGATTTTCCCGTCGATTCGAAACCCGTGGGCAAGCCCGCCGGCAAGGTGCTGTCGCCCCATTCGGGGCCAATGCGCGGAACAAAAGTCGAGCAGTCTGCCACAACGCCAACCTCTTACCAGCCCAGGCGAGCGGTGGGTGAGTCTCTCCTGCTCCTTGTGCTGCTGGCTTGCCTTGGGTGTGGACAGGCGGACTCGACCAAGCCAGTCGAGCCTCCTCCGGAGATCGCCGAACTCTCGTTTGCCGAGCAAGTCGCACTCGGTCGGGCAGGTGATCGGAAGCGAATCGAATGTGACCTACCGGTGACGGCCAGTCATTTGACAGAGGTCTTTGAAAAGCCCGAGCAGGAAACCTGGCTGCGTGATTTGATTTTGGATGGGGGAACGGTTGGCGACGAAGCCTGTGAAGTGATCGCGCAGTTGCCTGCGCTGCGACATCTGCGGCTGCGACAGAGTCCGATTACGGATGTGGGACTGGCCAAACTGGCGGAATGCGAGAGTCTGCAGATTTTAAATCTACCGCACGCAGGATCGTCCTCAGGCACAGGCACTGCTTCGGATGGCAGTCTGACCAACGAAGGGCTGGCGGTCCTGGCAACGCTACCCGACTTGAGATTACTGCGGCTGGGCGGCGGAGACTTGGATGCCGAATCGGCGGACGTGATTGCCGAACTGAAGTCACTGCGGCAATTGCATCTGATCGGCGTCCCGATCGACGACCGGGGATTGCGAAAGCTGGCGAGCCTGCCCAAACTCCAATCGCTGTATTTGGACGATGCCGCAGTCACCGAGTCGGGTTGGGACTGGCTCTTTGCGGAACATCCACAGCTGCACGTTCACGTCAATCATCAACATGTCGATCGCGATCCCAATCACGCGGACCACTCACACGACTAGCACCATGTCCGATCGTCTTCAGCAGCTTGCCGTACAGCTTGATGGATTGGAAGCCGACGCTTTCTTGGTGACCGACGAAATCAATGTTCGTTACCTGAGTGGGTTCACCGGGGACAGTTCCTCCCTGCTGGTGACCGATTCATCGACGCGGATGCTGAGCGACGGTCGTTACAAGGAACAAATCGAAGACGAATGTCCGGGCATGGAGGCATTGATCCGATCGCCATCGGAAAAGCCACACGAGTTCGTCGCCGGCGCGATCGCCGACGTGCTGGGCGCGAATGCTGCCCCCCGGCTCGCCATCGAAGCCGATCAGATGAGCGTCGCGAGCTTGACGCAGTTGAAAAAGTCACTTTCCAATGTGACCTGGGTGGAGACGACGGGTGTGATTGGAAAGCTGCGAGAGATCAAAGACGCCGGCGAGATCGAGATTCTGCGGAGCAGCATCAAGATCAACGAGCGGGCGCTTCAGTCGGTGACCGCCAAGCTTGGAGCGGATTGGACGGAGCTGGAGTTCGCCTACGAACTGGAGTCCACGATTCGTCGCCTGGGGGCCAGCGGGTTTAGTTTCGATCCGATCGTCGGCGCGGGGCCGGGTGGGGCGAAACCCCATTACCAACCGGGTGCGGCTCTCATCGGCGATTTTCCCGCCCTGCTAGTGGACTGGGGAACCGAGCTGGAAGGCTACGCGAGTGACCTGACGCGTTGCTTTCACTTCGGCAACCCGCCGGCACGATTTGAAAGTGCCTACCAAGCGGTGCTGGACTCTCAACTGGCAGCGATCGAGGCGATTCGTCCGGGCGTCACCGGGGCAGAAGTGGACCGAGCCGCTCGGGAAGTGCTACGAAAAGCGGGCTTGGACGAGTATTTTGTTCACGGATTGGGTCACGGCGTCGGGTTGCAAATTCATGAACAACCTCGCCTTTCCTCGGTCAGCGAGGACGTGCTTCAGCCGGGCATGGTGATTACGGTGGAGCCGGGCGTTTACTTCGAAGGCGAATTCGGGATTCGCATCGAAGACGATGTGCTGGTGACGGAGACAGGCCACGAGGTACTCAGTGAGCTGCCTAAGGGTCTCGATGATTGTCGTTTGATCCTGTAAAACCTCGCCCACTTCAATTTTTTCGGCGATCGAGACAAGCATGAGCAAAGGCAAACCGACGGGCGAGAACGTGTTCGACATCGAGCGGATTCGTGAAATCGTGAAGCTGATGGAAGAGCACGAGTTGACAGAAGTCGACCTTCAGCAAGGCGATGACCGCATCAAGCTGGGCCGTGGTGGACAACCGATCGCCATGCCCGCGGCCGCACCCGCCGTCCCCGTGGCGGCTCCCGCGACCGCACCGCCCGCCGATGCCGGGAGTGTCAACGATGGCACGATCACCATCAACGCGCCGATGGTCGGCACGTTTTACGCCAAAGCGAATCCCGAGTCTGAGCCATTTGTGCAAGTCGGATCGATGATCAACGCGGACACGATCGTCTGCATCGTTGAAGCGATGAAAGTGTTCAACGAGATTCCCGCGGAATGCACCGGGAAGGTCGTCGAAGTATTGGTCGCCGACCAAGAACCCGTGGACTTTGGCAAGCCAATGTTCCGCGTCCAGCCGAATTCATAGGTCGCTTAGGTGTTACAGAAAATCTTGATCGCCAACCGCGGCGAGATCGCGGTGCGTGTGATTCGTGCTTGTCGTGAAATGGGCATCGAAGCGGTGGCGGTCTATAGCACCGCGGATGCGGATTCGATGCATGTCCGTTTGGCCGACGAAGCCTACTGCGTCGGCGGCGCCAAGAGCGCGGAGAGTTACCTGAAGATCGATCAGATCATTGCCGCGGCGGAAGTCGCCGACGTCGATGCGATTCATCCCGGCTATGGCTTTCTCGCCGAGAACGCGCACTTCAACGAAGTGTGTCGCGAAAGCGGATTCGAGTTCATCGGACCGAGTCCCCAGGCGATGGAAAAGCTGGGTGACAAGAACACCGCTCGGTCGATGGCGATCGAGAACAAGGTTCCCGTCGTCCCCGGAAGCGAGGGTTTGATCGAAGACGATTCGGCGGCGATTAAGACTGCCAAAGAGATCGGTTTCCCGGTCTTGATCAAAGCAACCGCGGGTGGCGGTGGGAAAGGCATGCGAGTCGCCGAGGATGCCGACTCGCTGGAAAACGCCCTCTCGCAAGCTCGCAACGAAGCCCAAGCCGCGTTCGGCAACGGAGGCGTCTACCTGGAGCGATACATCACGTCACCGAGACACGTCGAAGTGCAGGTGATCGCTGATTCCCACGGCAATGTCTGTCACTTGTTCGAACGTGACTGCAGCGTGCAACGTCGCCACCAAAAACTGATCGAAGAGGCGCCCAGCCCCAACCTGCCGGCCGAAAAACGCAAGGAGATTTGCGAAGCCGCCGTCAGGATGATTCGAGGTGCCGACTACACCAACGCCGCGACGGTCGAGTTCATTGTCGACCCCGATGACAATTTTTACTTCATCGAAGTCAACGCGCGAATTCAAGTCGAACATCCGGTGACGGAGATGATCACCGGAATCGATTTGATCAAAGAGCAGATCCGTGTCGCGTCTGGCGAGCCGCTTTCATTCAAGCAGGAAGACGTTGAGGTCCGCGGGCATGCCATTGAGTGCCGCATCAACGCGGAGAATCCCGATCGCAATTTCATGCCCAACCCCGGCACAATTTCGTTGTTCTATGCTCCGGGTGGATTCGGCGTTCGATTCGATTCCCATGTGTACGGCGGCTACACCGTTCCGCCACATTACGACTCGATGATCGGAAAACTGATCGTCCACCAACCGACTCGCGAGGCGGCCATTGCGACGATGCGTCGGGCACTCGCGGAAATTCGCACCGACGGCATCTCGACGACGGCGGGTTTTCACGACAAGGTTTTGCAGCACCCCGAGTTCGTTGCCGGAAAACACGACACGAAGTTTGTCGAACGTGAATTCACGGGCAACTGATCGGTCATGGTAGCCCCGCTCGGATGGCTGATCGTGCTCGCCGTTGTCCCGCCGTTTCTGGTGAGCGCGGCGAGTCTTTATCCGGTTCGGCGTTTTGCGGCAAAGCTCGGTCTGGTGGCCGAGCCTGGCGGTCACCGAACGCACACCGAGGTCACGCCAGTTGGCGGTGGGATCGGCATCTGGTTGGGCGTCATGATTCCCATGGCCTTCGGAACGATGATCGTCCTGCTCGCCCCCTCGGTTCCCGGCGTGGCGGCCTGGCTGCCCGATTCCGTACGCGATCACTTCGATGGAATAGCGAGCCGGCTGCCGGGCCTGTGGAAACTGTTGGCGGCAGCGAGCGTTCTCTTTGCACTGGGGATCTGGGATGACCGCAGCGGTGCACCGGTGTCCATCCGGTTGGTCGTTGAGTTTCTCGTGGCCGCGTTCGTCGTTTACGGACTCGGGTTTGGATTGACCGCGTTCATCGGCTTGGTTTGGTTGACCAACTTGCTGTCGGTGGTGTGGATCGTTGCCGTCATCAACTCCTTTAACATGTTGGACAACATGGATGGCCTCAGCGGTGGTGTGGCGGCGATCATCGCGGCTTCCATGGCGGCGGTGATGTTGACAACGCCGGCGGCCGGTGGCCTTCAGCCCCAACTGTTTGTCGCGGGTGTTCTGTTGGTGGTCGTCGGTTCGCTCAGCGGATTCCTTTGGCACAACCATCCTCCAGCCAAGATCTTTATGGGAGACGGCGGGAGTTACTTGGTCGGATTCTTGATTGCGGTTTCCATGCTGATGGCCACGTTTGCCACCACACCGCGCCCCCATGCGGTGCTGGCACCGCTCTGCGCGATGGCGATCCCAATCTACGACATGTCGACCGTGATCTGGATCCGGCTGCGCGAGCGGCGTAGTCTCTTTGTCGGTGACCGAAGCCATTTTTCGCATCGATTGGTCGACCTGGGTTTGACGCGGACCCAAGCCGTGCTGACGATTCATTTGGTGACTGCCACGTGCGGTCTTGCGGCGGTCTTGTTGGTGCACGTGACGATGCTGCAGGCTCTGGTGGTACTCGGAATCGTCGCGTGCATGCTGTTATTGGTCGTGATTCTGGAATCGACCGGATGGCGAAAACAAAACAAAGAGTAATTCGTCGTGAATCAAGCTCGGTCGAATTCCCTGCCGGGCCGGTAAACGCTGGCTGGACGGCTCGTCTTCGAAATGTCGCCCTCGCGCTGTTAGGCGGTTCGCTGGTCTACGTTTGTTTTCATCCGAGCGACAGCGTTCTGGTTGAGCAAGGGGATGCGCTTTGGTTTGGTGCGCTCGCAATCGCGTTGTGGACATGTACCTTCCTGAGCGAACCGACCGCACGACGATCCGACGCGAACACACAACCTGTGGCGACGCGAAGCTTGATGCGCCGGCTTGCCGATCCGATCACGTTTGACGTGCTGCTCGGTTTACTGGCAGTTTGGCTGATGATGGGCGCGTTTCTGGGCACCTCCGGATCGCTTCGAGACGCGACGAATGAAGCTTGGTTGTGGGTCGCTGGCGCGGCAACGATTTCGGCGTCACGCAGGCTTTTGGTTCACCTTCGCATTCAACAAATGATGCTCGCACTGCTGGTCGCCGTCGGTGCCCTGCTTGCCGCTCACGCACTGCATCAACAGTGGATCAGTCTGCCGGAAACACGGCAGGCTTTCTTGGAAGACCCGGACGGTATGATGCGACAAGCGGGAATCGCCGCACCTCCGTTGTCGTCGCAACGCATGGTCTTTGCCAGTCGACTGTTTGATGGCGGACCGACAGCCACCTTCGCGCTGGCGAACTCTTTGGCCGCCGTGTTGATCGCGACCTGCTTGCTTGCGTTTGCCATCACCCTCCCGCGACGCAAGTCTCTTTGGACGTGGATCGCAGCGGGTGCGACGCTGATCGCCGGGCTGGCCGTGATTGCCACCCGCAGCCGAAGCGCCGTGGCTATCGTTGTTCTTGGCATCATCGCGTTGTCCTACCAGTACTGGCGAGCCTCGCGCGCCGGCAAGCAAAACCGCACGAGTCGGTTGCACCTCCTTGCGGTCACGCTTGCCATCTTGAGCCTACCGACGGTGCTCGCGATCTCCTTTTGGGGTGACGAAGAATTTTTCCAAGCCGCACCGGCATCACTAACCTTTCGGCTGCGATACTGGAAATCAACCATCCTCTTGCTGCTCGATCACCCCTGGTTTGGTGCCGGGCCGGGCGGATTTCGCTCGCTGTACTTGGGCTACCGTTTGCCGGTGGCCAATGAAACGATCTCGGATCCGCACAACTTCTTTTTCGAAACGCTGGCAGCTGGCGGCATCCCGGCTGGAATCCTGCTGACCGGACTGACGGCGGTCGGTTGGCTCGGTGCGAGGTCACGTACGATGGTTGGCGAGGAGACACCGAACGAGATGGACACCGAGGTTCGCGTGAAGCGCTCGCAACCGTTTTCCTCGGGGCCGGTCGACGAGCCGGCGGCTGATTGGATCGCAGTGGGAGGCTTGATTGCGTTGGTTTTGGTGTGGGTCCTGGGAGCTTTCGCGGGAAGTCTGCCGGACGGCCAAGCCATGGTGATCGCGATCCCCTGCGGAGTTGCATCCGGAACAGCGGCTTTCTTTTGCCTCTCGCGCGATCCGTTGAACTCTGACGCCTCGCGCCGGCTGATGTCGATCACGTCATTGGTTCTGGCGGCGGTGTTGCTGCATCTGAGCGTTTCGGGCGGCTGGACGGTTCCCGGCGTGGCTGCAATCGTTTGGTGCTTGATTGGGCTGCTGACCCATGTCGGACATCGAACCGTGACGGAGGATTTCAGCCGCGGTTCCGCGTCGTCTCGAACGCGGAACATCGTCCTCGGCGCCATCGGTATTGCTCTGTTGTTGACGCTACGGTTCGGTTCGATTGGGCCGGTGCAAGAAGCCAGTCGAGCGCTCGGGGCCGCCGACTACGCGCTGCGATCCGGATTGACCGCGAAGGCGGATGCCGAAAGCCGACGGGCCGTCGAGTCGGATACTTGGAACGAAGACGCCGCGATCTGGCGAGCCGAGTTCTTAAAGAATCAACTCCTCCGGCGCGACAACGCGGCCGTGAGGGCCGAATGGGAGTCGGCGACCCAAATGGCTCGGACACGTGGCGGCGACAGCCCGCTTGTCTTGATGCCACTGGCCACGCAGCGGATTCACCTGTACCAACGCTACGGAAAGCCCGAGGACCTGGCCGACGCGGAATCCCTGTTGCAGCAAGCACTTCGGGGAAGCCCGCATGACCTCGCGACCGGCGGACTGTTGGCCGCGGTGCAACACGAGTCGGCCACCGTTATCGACGAGAGTGCAGGCGCCAAGTCAGCTTTGGAACTCGCTCGGGAAACCAAGCGACTTTCCGAATTAGACGACAACCTGGTCCGGCACTTGAACGTACTGCACACGCCGGTGGTAGAATTCTTGGGCCGCTCGTCGGCTCAGACGGCTCGACTGGCGAGCATCGAAATGCAATTCAAGCGGCGATTTGCAGAGCTCTACGAACCTGAACCCGGTTCGCAACGTAGAGACGACTGAGACGCCAGTGGTGCGTTTCGGTTCGACATTCGTCATCAGCCTGGAAAAGGGACTGGCCGTGAAGAAATTCTGGATTTTCATTGTTTTGTCGCTCGTCATGGGCACCACCTTCGGGTGGACAATGAACTACTTCGACTACGGACATCGCGAGGCTCGCTTTGGTGAGATTCGTATGGACGGCTCCGTCAACGCTGAAAACGTGATGGAGAAGCTGAAGGAATTCCAAAGCGATTCACAAGCCGTCGCCGAAGTGGAAGGTAAAACCGAGTTTGATTTCGGCGTGATGGCCCCGGGCTCGACGGGAAAACACTCGTTCGTCATCCGAAACACCGGCGAAGAGCCACTGACATTGGAATTGGGCGCGACGACCTGCAAATGCACGCTCAGTGACCTCCAGGACAACCAACTGGAACCCGGCGAGTCGACGTCGATCGACCTCGAATGGACGGTCACGCCTGATAAAAAGTCGTTTCAGCAATCGGCAGAAGTTCGCACCAACGACCCGTTGCGGCCGGCGATTCGGCTGACGGTCTCCGGTTTGGTCATCCGCGACATTGAATTCGATCCGGACCGCGTCACCTTCGGCGAAATCGCAGCCGGCGAAGCGTTCGAGTTTGAAACGAAAATGTTCAGCTACTTCGACGATCCGATCGAGTTGATGGACGGACAGTTTGGCAGCAAGACACTCAACGAGCTCGCAACCTTTTCATTCGAGCCCATCGACCCGGCCGAGGAAGGTGGCGTCCACATGAGAGCGACGGAAGGGTTCAAGATCACCGTCAGTGTGAAAGAGGGTATGCGTCAGGGACCGGTTGTCACCAACATGATGCTGCGATTCCGCAAGTCCGAGGAGGATGGAAAACCCCTCAGCGATGTCGTTTCATCCGACAGCGGGATCTTCACCGCGACCACCGAGGTGGCCGGCGGCATTATCGGCGCACTGCGGATGATCGAGACGACGAAGATTCGTCGCACCGACGGCGGCGGCTTCATCTGGAACCTCGGCCGCATCGACAAAGACGCTCCTTTGGAATACACCGGATTCGTCGCCCTCAAGGGTAGCGAAGCGGAGGGGACAAACCTTAACATTGGGGAAGTCAAGCCAAGCGGGGTAATTGAGGCTGAGTTTGCCGATCCGAAGGGGAAAGGGAGAGGCAATGGCTCGATGCGACTGTTCCGCCTTCGCCTAAAGATCACACCCGGTGACGAAACGCTCGACTTGCTCGGTAAGAATAAAGACGACTTCGGTTCGGTATGGATAGAATCCGATAACCCGAAAGTGCCGAGCATGAGAGTGGCTGTGAAACTTCTCGTGGAACCCAGACCCTAAGCCGCAGTGTCAGTGCTGCGGCAAGATTGAGAGTGTGAAGTGAATTCCGCATCGCAAATCTTTGCCTCAGCTTTCCCACGCCGCAGTGACCGGATGAATTTCTGTCGCTCTGTCGCTGCGTGCTGCACTGCCGTCTGCTGCATCATCACGATGGTTGGCTGCAAAGACGCAGACCCGTCGGTCGACTACCCGATCGAGCGGGAAGTCAACGAAGCACTCTCGGAAGCGGACCAACTGTCCTACGATGACGAGCCGCCACGACGGATTTCGGTGCAGAAAATCCGCGCCGAACTGGCGAGTTTCGGTAAGCCACGTCCGATAGAAGCACCCCGGCGAACCATCACGTTTGGCGACAACGAAACGCGTCCGCAAACCCACTTGGTGCCCAAGCGGAGTGATGCACCGCCGTTCCAGTTCGTGCAGGCCCCCAGCGAGCCACCCAGCGATCCACCCAGCCGGCCGACGAAAAAGGCGGATCCACCGCGGCCAAAAATTGTGCCCTCCAGCGAAGACGAGGATGCGGGCGCCGGTGCAAGCGCGTCCGATCTTGGCCCCGTCGAAGTCATTCCGACACCGCGAGCTCAACCCGAAATCCGCGCCGAAATGGTTCCAACGCCTTTGGGCATCCCTGCCTCGAAAAGCTCCGTGGCAACTTCGAAGAAGGGGATCGTGGTTCCGCCGGTGGCGCACATCGCTTCGGATCCAAACGATGCCACCAAGACACCGGCGGGAGCTTTGAAGGATGCTTCCAAGGTCATGCAACCCAAGGCAACCGAGCTGATCGACGTCACGAGCGAAATGGTCGCCGAAGCGGGCGGTCCAGAGGACTACAATTCGTGGCCGAACCCCGAAGCGATGCTGTTCATCACCGGTGACCAGCACGGATATCTTGAACCCTGCGGTTGCACGGGACTGGATCGCCAGAAAGGCGGGCTTGCGAGACGGTTTACCTTTTTAAAGCAACTGCGTGATAAGAACCTGAACGTCGTTCCGATTGACGCGGGGAATCAGATTCGTCGCATCGGGCCACAAGCCAATATCAAGTTCGAACGTTCTGCAGCGGCGCTCACCGAGATGGAATACCAAGCCGTCGGCTTGGGACCGGGCGACATGCGGATCAGTGCCGGCAATCTGATTCAGGTGACCTACGCCGATGATCCCGAGGACCGAATGTTCATCGGAGGAAACGTGGTTCTGCTCGATCCCGAGTTCTTGCCAACCTACAAGGTGATCGCACGCGGCGAGTGGAAGATCGGCGTGACGTCGATCTTGGACCCCAAGGCGATGGAAGCCCCGACGGAAGAAGAGGTCACGATTGGTGATCCCAAGGCGGCGGCCGAAGCGGCGCTTGTGGGTATGAATGCGGATGGCGCCAACTTTCGAGTCATCACGTTCTACGGCAAAGAAGCCGCAGCGAAGAAGTTGATGAAGGAAGTCGCCGGGTACGATTTGGTCGTCGTCGCCGGCAGCTATGGCGAACCCACTTACCGGCCTCAAACGATCGACGGCAGTCGGACTCAGATGATCGTCACCGGCAACAAAGGCATGTATGTCGGCCTGGTCGGACTCTATGCAAACGAGCCCCTGAAGTACTCCCGTGTTCCATTGACGCACGAATTCAGCGACTCACCGGAGATGCGCAAGCTGATGGCAGACTACCAGCAGCAACTCGAGTTGCTTGATTTGAAGGGACTCGGTCTTGAGCCGATTCCTCATCCCTCGGGCAACAAGTTTGTCGGCTCGGAAACCTGTGGCAAATGTCACACCGAAGCATTCGACGTTTGGGAATCCTCGGCCCACTTTGAAGCCACCGACCACATCGTGGAACCGACCGAAGGCCGAGGAGATGTGCCACGTCACTTTGATCCGGAATGCATCAGTTGCCATGTCACCGGATGGAATCCACAGGGCTATTACCCCTACGAGTCCGGCTACCTTGATCTGGAGAATTCACAGCACCTCGTCGGTAATGGCTGTGAAAACTGCCACGGCCCCGGTGCCGAGCACTCGGCGGCCGAGGAGGAGGACTCAAGTGTCAGCGAAGAACGACGCAAGAGCTTGAGACTCGCGATGCAGTTGCCGCTGGAAAAGGCACGCGACAAGTGCATGGAGTGCCACGACCTCGACAACAGCCCAGACTTCCACGAAGAAGACGCTTTCGAAGACGAATACTGGCCGCAGGTTGAACACTACGGAGTCGACTGACACCGTCACGTCATGCTGAAGACCGCGAATCAGCCTCGCACTTGAGCAAGAGGAAAAACGTCCGTCCTAAGATGGCGGAAAAAGGGTTGGCAATCCTTCGCCCAATTGCCGAGCTTTCTGGCTGAGCGCGGCGTTCATCAACTCGATCGCGACACGGGACTCGAGGGTGACTCCGGCGCGAACGCCGACGCACGGATCGTGACGTCCCTTTTCTAATTCAAAATCGATCTCGGTGAAGTCCTTGGTGATCGATTGTTGTGGCTGGTTAATGGTGGAGGTCGGTTTGAACCCGACTCGCATCACCAGTGGCATTCCTGTTGTGATGCCGCCCAGCAATCCGCCGTGCGTGTTCTGCTGATACCCGGTTCGCCGAATCGCATCATTGTTCTCGCTCCCAAGTCGCTCGATCACATCGGTTCCGGCGCCGACTTCACAGGACTGGACGGCGTTGAGTCCACCGAGCGCCCCCATGAGACGAACTTTCAAACTTTGATAAAGCGGATCGCCCAGCAACGGCGGCACACCGAGCGCGACGACTTCGACACTGGCGCCGAGCGAGTCACCTTGCTTGCGAGTCGCCTTGATCAGCTCGGCCGCTTCCGCAGCAAACTCCGCATCGACGGATGGAATTTCGCTCGTCGTCAGTTGCTGTTGGAGTTCCGCCAAACCGCTTGGATCAGTTGTTTTCTGCAGCAATGCCTCACAGCGATTTGCCAACGAGACGTTTGCCTTGAGCGGGCCGACTTGGTCGATGGACGAAAGGAACACGGTACCAAAGACCGATTGCAGGTACAGCCGTGCAACGCTGCCGCCGATGACATCGCTGATGGTGGACCGATAACTGCTTCGACCGCCGCCTCGCACGTCGACGTAGCCTTTCGACTGGTGGAATTTCACCAAGTCGGTGTGTCCCGGGCGCACCTGTCCCTTTTCGCCCGTGAACTGGGTGTAGTCCCCCGATTTTTTACTCGTCGAAAGCACAACCGCGGAGATTGGTTCGCCGGTCGTGTAGCCCGCTTCGTAGGCTTCGGTCTCGAACTGGGCTCCATCGACCTTGACGGTCAAATGGCCACCGCGGAGCAATTCCTCATGATCGGTCTGGTAGAGCCCCGACAGGAACACGACCTTGTCTTTTTCATTGCGAGGTGTTCCGTGCTTGTTTCCACCGGGACGACGGCGATCCAAGAAAGGCTGCACGTCCGTTCGGCGCAGCATCAACCCCGGAGGGCAGCCGAAGACGATCGTTGAAACGGCAGGCCCGTGCGACTCACCGGCACCGGCAACGCCAAAATGGGGTCCGCCTAACAGTTCCATAGCGTGACGCTTCTTCCTCCGAAAAGATGCGGCGAGGTTGCTTCGTTAGCGAGCATCACTCTTCAGTGCCTCCAGCCCCAGCCGCTCGATCTCCAGCACCTTGTCCAGTCGACGTTGGTGCCGTTCCTGAGGCGTGTAATCAGCACCCAGAAATGACTTGACGATTTCCTGTGCCAATTCACTGCCGATGATCCGTCCGCCGATGCACAAAACATTCATATCATCGTGCTCGACGCCCTGGCGAGCGGAGTACGAATCGTGGCAAATGGCGGCCCGAATGCCGGGAATTTTGTTGGCGGCAACACTCACGCCGACGCCGCTTCCGCAAACGATGATCCCACGATCCGCCGAACCGCTAAGGACCTCACGGGAGACCGCCAAAGCGAAATCCGGGTAGTCGCAGCTTTCTGTGTCGTGCGTGCCACAGTCGCTGACCGAGCGAACGAGCGATGTCATTGCGGAATCGGCCAAGAGTTCGGCAACGACCGTTTTCAGCGAAAATCCAGCGTGGTCACCGCCAAGGGCGACTCGCAGCGGTCTCGTGGCGGCAGGCGAATCGGGCATAGAAGTCGGGGTCAGAGACGAGTGCAATGAATGTGGAACATGACGAGACTGCCAGTTTAGCTCTCTCGAGTCGAGAGCGTTAGGGACGAAAAATGGATCGCCGTTGACCTCGCATTCGAAAAGACCTAACCTAAGTCTCCTAAAGCATTTAGCTTTCCAACGAGGGTTTCAGCCGCGGAGGCCTCCGATGCATTTTGTTGGCTCGACCGAGATTGGCGTCGCTTTGGCCCGAAATTGGCTCCCGCTGCGAGGTGGAACATGTCCACTGCCAAGTTTGCCACGGCACGGCCGCGATGCATTTCCGCATTCCAACCCTCTGATCGCGCCCAGACAAAGCTCTAGCGGAGTCTCGGCAACAATCGTTAGGCTCCGACGCCCCGAACCATAAACCGACCTACGGATCGACTAAGCGATGTCGTTTTTTGAAACTTTGGCAGACGTGACCGGTGCACTTTTTGGAGGTGTGCTGAGTTCATTCGAACGCGCGGTCACGTCGGTTTTCGGCTCCGCCAACGCCCGTCAGGTTGCGACGCTCCGCACCCAGGCCGAGGAAATCACGGCTTTGGAGCCGAAGTACGAGACGATGACGGACGACGAACTGCGCGAGCAAACCGCTCTGTTCCGCAAGCGGATTCGGGACGGCGAAACGCTCGACGACATCTTGGTCGAAGCCTTTGCCGTCTGTCGCGAAGGCGGCAAACGCTTTCTTAGCATGCGTCATTACGACGTTCAGTTGATCGGCGGAATGGTGCTGCACGGCGGCAACATCGCCGAAATGGTCACCGGTGAAGGAAAGACTCTCGTCGCGACGCTGCCGGCGTACCTCAACGCGCTCGAAGGCAAGGGCGTTCACGTCATCACGGTCAATGACTACTTGGCACGTCGTGACATGGAGTGGATGGCGCCGCTGTACAAGAACCTTGGATTGACCGTCAACGCGATCCAGTCGGGCATGTCGACGTCGGAAAAGCAAGCGGCCTATCGATGCGACATCACGTACGGAACGAACAACGAATTCGGTTTCGATTACCTGCGCGACAACATGCGTCCGGCAGCCCAGGGTGACGATCGTTTCCCGCCCGAAGCACAGCAGTGCCAAGGACGCTTGAACTACGCGATCATCGACGAAGTGGACAACATTCTGATCGACGAAGCGCGGACGCCGTTGATCATCAGTGGCCCGAGCGACATGGACCTCGGTCGTTACGCGGATGCCGATCGTGTCGCCCGGCAGCTACGGCGAGAAGAGCACTTCGCGGTCGATGAGAAACAGCACAACGTGACGTTGACCGACGAAGGTGTTCGTGAAGCGGAACGTCTCGCCGACGTGGAAAGTTTCTACACCGCGGGCAACATGGAATGGCCGCACCTAATCGATAACGCGCTCAAGGCTCACTACCTCTACAAACGAGACGTCAACTACGTCGTCAAAGATCGCCAGATTGTGATCGTGGACGAGTTTACCGGTCGTCTCATGGACGGACGTCAGTGGAGTGACGGCCTGCACCAGGCCGTGGAGGCGAAAGAAGGTGTGCCGATCAAGCCCGAAACGCAAACCTTCGCAACCGCCTCGCTGCAAAACATCTTCAAGATGTACAAGAAGCTATCGGGGATGACCGGTACGGCGATGACGGAGGCCAATGAGTTCTGGAAGATCTACAAACTGGACGTCGTCGCGATCCCCACCAACCGCGGCTTGCAACGCCTCGAGCATCCCGACGTGATCTACCTCACCGAGGAGTACAAGTTCAAAGCGCTTGCCGAGGAGATCGAGCGAACGGTGAAGTGGGACGTATTGGCCTTCAAAGATGGCTCCGAGATCTGGGGCACCATCGAGGAAGAACAAGACGACCAAATCAAGATTCAACCCAAGGGTTCCAAGAACGCCGAAGTCATTCCTCGTTCCAAGATCACACAAGTCGAGTACGCCGGACGCCCTGTCTTGGTCGGTACCGTCAGCATCGAGAAGAGCGAAAAGCTGAGTACTCTGCTGGAGCGTCGCGGCATCGAACACTCGGTGCTCAACGCCAAGCAGCATGTACGTGAAGCCGACATCGTTTCCCAGGCGGGCCGAAAACACGCCGTCACAATCGCGACCAACATGGCCGGCCGTGGAACCGACATCATCTTGGGTGGTAACCCCGAAACCAAGGCCTGGGCGCAGCTTCAACACACCTACCCGACGCGTCTGGAAGTGCCCGACGACGAGTGGAATTCGCTGGTCGGAGAGATCGACAAAGCCGAGGGCATGAGCGAACAAGGCATCCATATCCGCGAGCTGGGTGGCTTGTATGTGATCGGAACCGAACGCCACGAATCACGACGAATTGACCTCCAGCTCCGTGGACGTTGTGGTCGTCAGGGCGACCCCGGCTCCAGTCGGTTTTTCCTGTCCCTCGAAGATGATCTGATGCGGATCTTCGCCGGGGAATGGGTCAAGAACATGATGGAACGGATCGGGATGAAAGAGGATGAGCCTCTCGAGTCCAAACTCGTCACCCGACGCATCGCGGCCGCACAAAAGAAAGTCGAAGAACGCAACTTCGAAATTCGCAAGAACTTGCTCGAGTATGACGAGGTCATGGACGAGCAACGGAAACGGGTTTACCGATACCGACAAAATTTGCTCGACGGACACAGCTCGCAGAACATGGTTTCGGAGCTGATTCAATCGCAGATCGAAAAGCAAGTCGAAACATTCTTGGATCCGATGTACGGCGCGGACACCTTCGCCGCTTACGCCGGTGGGCAGCTCGGATGCAATCTGGACTCCAAAGATTTCCTGAACATGGAAATCGGCATGGCCACCGGTTACGCCCGCGAGCAAGCTGAGCGTTCCGCCGAAGTCATGGTCGAAGAAGTCGTCGAAGAGAACCTGCCCGATGGCATGGAAGACGAGTGGAATTGGAAAGCGATGGCCAAGTGGGCAAACACCACGGTTGGCACCAACTACCAAGACCATCAGCTCAAGAAAATGGAGCGGGATGAACTGATCAACACGCTGATCGACAAGTTGCACCACAACATCGAAAAGGTCGACCTCAGCGAGGGCGAGCCCTTCCTGGATGCCGATTATGGGCTGCGTGTTTTGGGCGGCTGGATGCGTCACCGATTCGGCATCGAAACCACGCCCGAAGAATTCCGTGATGTGGAAGACCGACGAGCGGTCACCCAGGCGCTGGTGTCGCGAGCCGAAGAAGCCTACGCGGAAAAAGAAACCGAGTACCCCGCACTGGCGGGTATCTCGCAGTTCACCGTCCAGCAGGGCGATCAAGTGGTGTTGGACCGCGAGCACCTGGTCGGTTGGATCGAGCGACGCTTTGAAAAATCGATCACCATCGATGACATCCCGCTGCAACGCGATGAACTGAAGTCACTGCTGATTCAGTACAGCCGTGAAATGGCTTCCGACGCCGAGGCGTTGTACAAAGACGCAACGTCGCGATCCGAAGCTCTGTTCGGTGACGTTGACGAGGAAACGACCGCCGCGGTGGCAACCAGTGGTACCGAAAAACTGTCCGAGCTGGTCGAGTGGATGAAGTCCGAGCTGGGCTCGACGGTCGAGGTCGAAGATCTCGAACGGATGAACCGCCAGGAGCTGCGGTTAGCAGTGGAAGGCGCCGTCGATGATCGTTTCCATCCCGAAATGCGTCGCATGGAACGGCAAATCCTCCTCAACATCGTCGACGATGCCTGGAAGAATCACTTGCTGACGATGGATCACCTTCGCAGCAGCGTTGGACTCAAAGGCTACGCCCAGCTCGATCCGAAAGTCGAGTACAAGCGTGAGGGCATGCGGCTGTTCGATCAGATGTGGGAGTCCGTCGGTGAACAGGTGACCGGATTGATCTTCCGCATGGAGTCGTTCAACCAAGACTTCATTCGCAGCACTTGGGTCGATGCCAAACCCCGCCGAGAGGCCGTTGGGCTGCCGAGCTCCAATGGCGCTTCCGCTGCCGAAGCTCAAACAAGCCATCAGCGAGCCGCCGAAGCCAGCAACCAACCGGCTGACACAAAGGCGGAACCGATTCGAAACGTCGGCGAGAAAGTCGGTCGCAACGCGCCCTGCCCCTGCGGAAGCGGAAAAAAATACAAACAGTGTTGCATGCGGAAACAAGTCGGCGGATCGCTCTGACGATTGGTCAACGCGTCAACCGCCCGGTCCGCGAGGAACCGCCGAGCTCCACATCATTGAAAGGATTCACGATGGGACTGAACCTCCTCTACCTTGCAGCGTTCATCCTCGCTTCGCCTTGGATTCTTTACCGAAACCTCCGACATGGACGCTATCGTCGAGGTTGGCGGGAAAAACTCATTGGCCTTTCCTCCCGCCACCCCGCGTCGCGTTTCAAGCACTGCATTTGGATGCACGGCGTGAGCGTCGGAGAAATCAACCTGCTGCGTCCTCTCGTGGCAGAGTTGAAATCGCGTTGTCCCGATCAGGCAATCGTGATCAGCAGCAGCACCGACGCGGGCTATGACCTGGCGATCGAACACCATGGAACAGACCACGTGTTTTTCTGCCCCTTCGATTTCTCGTGGGCAGTGAAACGAACCCTTCGGCAATTGAATCCTGCGCAGTTGATTTTGGCGGAATTGGAATTGTGGCCCAACCTGATCCGCAGCTGCAATCGGCTGCGGATTCCCGTTCGCGTCGTCAACGCTCGCCTCAGCGAGAAGAGTTCGGCCGGGTACCAGCGGTTTGGCTGGCTCACGCGTCAGGCCTTCTCGCAGTTGGATGAGGTGCTTTGCCAAGACGAGACCACGGCCCGGCGTTTCAAGCGATGCGGTACCCTGGAGGATCGCCTGTCGGTGACGGGTTCCCTCAAATTCGACAACGCACCATCGACTCGCGAGTGCGCCGAAGTGCAATCCCGCAGCAACTGGGCGCACATTGATCCATGGCATCGCGTTTGGGTGGTCGGCAGCACGCAAGCCGGCGAAGAGCAGATGGCGATTGAGTGCTACCGAGAACTGGTGTCGTCGCATCCCGAACTTCGATTGGTTTTGGTACCACGCCATCCGCAACGCTTTGACGCCGTGGCGAAGATCGCCCGGCAAAACGGTCTGGATGTTCGTCGACGAACCAACCCGACCGACCGCGCCGATTCGTGGGATTCAAGCCAAGTGTTGCTGATTGACACGATCGGTGAACTGAGGTTTTGGTGGGGTGTCGGTCAGATGGCTTTCGTCGGCGGAAGCTTCGGTGAGCGAGGCGGTCAAAACATGTTGGAGCCCGCCGGGTATGGCAGTGCCGTTTGCTTCGGCCCCAACACCAAGAACTTCTCCGAGATTGCAGAGCGGCTGCTCGCGGGTGAAGGCGCCGTTCGAGTCAACAGTCGCGATGAAATGAAAACGTTCGTGCGGCGTTGCCTGGAGGACCCGCCGGCAGCCGACGCGTTGGGCCGAGCTGCAAGGCGCGTCGTGAATCAACACCGAGGAGCCATGGGCCGGACGGTCGACGCGATCGCACGGGATTTAAATACCGAACCAACTCCCCTGGCGAAAGCCTCCTAATAAGAGCCTTAACAACCCAAGACTCTTAGCAGTCCAGCCTTACCCTTGCTGGAGAGGCTTCCTGCCTGTCTTACTGCCAAAAGACAAGCTGGAAGCTTGTCCTACGAGGAAGCGTACTAAAACGTCTCCTAGGTGACTGTTTGCGGAACGCTATACTTCTTGTCAGTTGGATCGCTTCGTCTTCGCAATTGAGTCTTGCATGTCGATTTCCGTCGCTTTGATTGGTGCCACCGGTTACACCGGGCTCGAAGTCGCGCGTTGGCTTCTGCGTCATCCGGAGGCTCAGTTGACTTTGGCGACGGCGAGGGCCGATGCCGGGAAGTGTATCAGTGAGGTGCATCCGTCCTTGGCGGGTCGCCTTGCGATCACGCTCGAAGAGTTGGATGCGTTGTCGGTCGCACAGCGGTGTGACGTTGCACTCTGTTGCTTACCCCATGCGGCCTCCGCCGAGACGGTCAAGGCGCTTTCGGCAGCCGGGACGCGTGTGATCGACTTCAGTGCAGACTTTCGACTTTCGTCGCTCGATGTCTATGAGAAATGGTATGGCGTCCAGCATCCGTGGCCCGAGCGAGTCGGAAAGACGGTTTACGGTCTGCCAGAGTTTTTCGCAGATCAAATTCGCGAAGCTGACATCGTCGCCAATCCGGGTTGCTACCCCACCAGCGCGATCCTGCCACTCACGCCGTTGATCAAAGACGGCTTGATTGAGTCATCCGACATCATCATCGATAGCAAGAGTGGCGTCAGTGGTGCAGGACGCAGCGCGAAAGTGGCCACGTTGTACTGCGAAACAAATGAGTCCATTGCGGCCTACGCGGTCGGTCAGCATCGCCATCAGCCCGAGATCGAAGACCTCGTTCATCGCATCTCCGGTAAAGACACCGAAGTGATTTTCACGCCTCACCTGACACCCATGACGCGCGGGATCTTATCGACGCTTTACGTGCGGCCGGTGGATGATTCACCAGAGACGGTTGCCAAACGAGTTCGCGATTGTTGGGACACCCATTACGCATCGCATCCCTTTGTTTCAGCCGTCGATCATTTACCCGCGACGGGGCATGTCGCGGGAAGCAACTCGGTACAGATGGCGGTTCGCCCCGCGGGAGATCGTCTCATCCTGTTGTGTGCGATCGACAACTTGGTGAAAGGGGCGAGCGGTGCGGCGATCCAAAACCTCAACGTCATGCACGGACTTGCCCCAACGACGGGGCTCATCTAGTCATGTCGCAGCCAAATCCACATGAGGCTTCGGAACCGGACGAGCACCCGGACGAGCGTGCAGGCAAGCGCCCGGAAGTGGAGGTTCCACCGTCCGAGACTCTGGCATCCGATCCGATTGATCGCGATACCTCGCCGATTTCGCCGCCTTTAAAAGCACGCCTTTGGCCGCTGCCGGTCGTCTTGATTGCTTCGCTGGTGGTGTTCTTCGTGGGCAGCTTTGTATCGATCGTGATCGCCTACGCGGTGGTCAACGGAAAGATCGACATGGGCCTTGCCAACCGGAAGGCGATGGAGTCGATCATGTCGTCACGCATCGGCTTTTTGATCACCGTGATCGTTCCCCAAATCGCGCTGATGTCACCAGCAATCTTCGCAGCCTTGATTTCACCGGTCGCATTTCGAAAACGGCTGTCGTTGGTCCGTGGGCAATGGCCGCTTTGGGCCTGGGTGGCGGCGGCATTCGCAACGCCACTGATTGGCTGGGTTTCTTCGGCGTTGGTCAGTGCTTTCTTGGACGATAGCGAGAACCTGCAGGCGCTCTCGGGTGCCTTTCGGCAACTGGGAGAAGGCGGCTTCCTCATTCCTCTCGCATTGGCGATCGGGATGACACCTGCACTCTGCGAAGAAATCTTGTTTCGCGGCTACGTTCAGACTCGGCTCAACCGTCGGATCGGTCCCCTGTTTGGAATCCTCCTCTCCTCGTTCGTCTTTGCCGCATTCCATCTCGATCCCGTGCACTGCATCGGCGTCTTTCCGATCGGAGTTTTCCTGGGACTGATCGCTTGGCGCAGCGGATCGTTGTTTCCGGCCATGCTGGCGCACTTTGTCAACAATGCGGTCGGGGTCATCGCCGTTGTCTTGGCACCGGCGAGCATTGACGATCCGGTATCCGCCGAGATGGTGCTGTTCATTTTGATCATGCTCGTCTTGGGAATGGCGGGAGGTTCCGTCGCAGTCTTTGCGATGCTGTATTTCAAGCCCGCGAACGAGACGGTGAATCCGTGACGCTCGTTGATCCACGATGCCGCTGTGAAAGTGGTGGAGGGACATCAGACCGAAGCCCCAAGAGTCGAATCAGTTCGCTCGCGGCTGCCGACGAGGCACCGGGCTTTGCGAATCGTTCGGCAAGTCCATCGAGTTGTTCGCACTTGTGGTCTCGATAGGTTCGATCGAGCAACAGTTTGGTAACCGTTTCCGCCAAGAACTCGGAAGCCGGCGCGGGGTTTCCCACCGATACGATTTCGGGATAAACAGGTTCATTGCTTGAGTCCTTGCCGTCGGCGTAGCTTTCCGGTGGCATCAAATTCGGCAGCGTCATCGAAGGGACTTTGACCACGCATTTACCAAAGGCGTACAAGAATCGGCCGACCCGATAAACAACCGCCGCGGGCGTTCGTCGGGCCATCATTTCCAAACTGACCGAGCCGCTGACCATCATCGCCGCATCCGACACCTCGATGATCTCACTGGTACAGCCTTCATAAAAGTCGACCGGCAATGAGTCGGCGTGGGTGAGTAGAAACTCCTTGCAGAAGGCGACTTGTTTGCTGCGATAACCGGCCACTGCGAATCGGACGCCGTGGACTTGATGACAAATCGATCGCATCGCTTCGACCATCAACGGCCAATTGGAATGCACTTCATGAGTTCTTGACCCGGGCAGCACCGCCACCAGCGGCCCACTGCCGGCGCTCGCCCGCAGTTGCTGGCAGACCGCTTGGTTCAATGACTGATCTGCAACGGCATCAAAAAACGGATGCCCCACAAACGTCGTTGGAACGCCGTGTGATTGATAGTAAGAAAGTTCAATTGGCAGCACCGCGAGAACATGATCCACCGATGCACGCATCTTTTTCACTCGCCATCCGCCCCAGGCCCAAAGTTGCGGCGGGCAATAATAGAAGACGGGGATTCCGAGACGCTTGGCCCGCTTGGCGATATGCCAGTTGAATCCTGGAAAATCCACCAAGACCACCGCGTCCACTTCGCCCGCTTTGAAAATGGCTTCGGCTTGGTCGGCGAATCCAAAGAACTGCCGAAGTTTGGGCAGCACTTCGAGAATACCAACCACGGCATGTTCGGTGAGGTCCAGATCGACCGCGCAACCGGCGTCTCGCATCTTCTGTCCCCCGAAACCACGTGTCGTGATGGAAGGGTCGGCTTGACGGAGCGCGTGAATCAGCCGTGCGGCATGTTGGTCACCGCTCGGTTCTCCGACCGAAAAGAAGATCGTCTTTCCCATGTCCTCGGGTTCCTTGCAGGTCCACTTGTGGCTCACCCAATGGTGGCAGGTCCACTAGTGTTAGTCCTGCTGGCGATTAATGTAAG
>JBCBOO010000085.1:0-22130 GCA_039821235.1 Planctomycetota bacterium | reverse complement strand
CTACGGCGTTCCTGTCGTCAATAGCCACCCGCCGTTCGTCTATGTTGAGAACCACAAAGTTGTTGGGCTCGTTCCCGATGATCCGTTTGTCTTCGGCAAGAAGGCGAAGACTCGAGAGTTCTTCGAGAAGATGGGAATGGATCAGATTGGTGGGGCTGACGCGGCTCACGCGCTGTACGACGACGAAGCGGTCGGAACGACACTGACCGAAAAAGCGGTCGACTGGATTAAGGATCGCCGAAAGAACCCATTCTTTCTGTATCTGGCGACGACCAATATTCACCACCCGTTCACGCCAGCACCACGGTTCAAAGGAACGAGCAAATGTGGCCCTTACGGCGACTTCATCCATGAACTCGATTGGATCGTGGGCGAAGTGATGAAAACGCTAGAAGAACAAGGCATCGCGGACAACACGCTTGTCATCTTCACCAGCGACAACGGTGGCATGTTCAACGTCGGTGGGCAAAATGCCTGGGACGATGGGCATCGTCTCAATGGTGAACTGCTCGGCTTCAAGTTCGGAGCCTGGGAAGGCGGACATCGTGTGCCCTTTATCGCGCGGTGGCCTGAGAAAATTGAAGCGGGTTCCGTATCGGACGAGTTGATTTCCAACATCGACATGATTTCAACATTCGCGGCTTTGACGGGCGGGCAACTGAAGAAGGGCCATGGACGCGACAGCGTGAATGTACTTTCCGCATTGACGGGCAATCCATCGAAACCGCTGCGAGACCACATCGTGCTCGCTCCCAGCAAACAAAGTCATCTGGCCGTTCGTAAAGGCAAGTGGATGTACATCGGCGCGCAGGGAAGTGGCGGATTTACGGCCGCGAAACGAGGCGCGCACGCCTTCGGCGGTCCGGCAGCGATCACGTACGCGGGTTATAAGAACAACGACATTGAAGACGGCAAGATCAAGAAGGACGCTCCCCCCGCTCAGCTTTACGATCTTGAAAATGACCTGTCCCAGACCACGAATGTTTACCGCGATCACCCGGAAGTCGTGAAGGAACTGCAGGCGTTGCTGGACTCCTATCGTTCGAAGGTGCCCAGGGCAAAGCGGGTGAAACGCGACGACGCTCCGAAGGTGGACGCAACACCCAGCGAGCGGAGCGCATCGTTTGATTTCGAATCGGGCACCTTACAACCCTGGAAAGTCATCGACGGAGAATTCGGGCATGTCATTGGCAATCGAAATCACTTCTTCCACGGCAAGCAAGCGTACAACAAGCAGGGCGAGTATTACCTGACCACGCTCGAAGTTAGTGCCGACGCGGTCAAAGGTGCGGACCTGCAAACCGGTGTGATCGTTTCACCATTGTTTGTTCCGCAAGGTGATTCAATGACGTTCCGTGTCGGCGGAGGGAACAGCCCTGATGTGTACGTGGCTCTTTGTACGGCAGACGGCAGAGAAGTCTATCAGGCTCGCGGCGTGAATAATCAGGCAATGCAGAAAGCCAGTTGGGATCTCGCCCCGTTTGCCGGCAAAAAAATGTTCATCAAGATCGTCGACAAGGCCACCGTTGGCTGGGGCCATATCACTGCCGACAACTTCCAGTTTGACGCGAAAGTGTTAGACGAATATCCACATTTACCGGAACCGTTATCTCAGACGGCTCCGCACCGTGGCATTTCGGAACAGCCGAAAACCGTGGCGAAAGCAAAAACGGTGACAGCCCCGGAAGGCCATCGTACGAAACGCGCGGTGCAGCCGCACCCGGGTCAAGCGGCACGCTTGCCGAACGTCATCTTCATGCTGGCTGACGACCTGGGCTACTCGGACGTCGGCTGCTACGGAGCACAGAATGTCAAGACGCCACACATCGACCGGCTTGCGGCGGAAGGCATGCGGTTCACCGATTTTCATGCCGCGGCATCGATCTGCTCGCCGTCGCGGGCGGCTTTCCTGACGGGAGCGTATCCGCAGCGCGCCGGACTCTATATGGGTATCAATCCGCAGCGGCGGGCTCATTGGTTCCTCGGGCTGCATCCGGATGAGATCACGATTGCCGAGCAGTTTCAGCAGCAGGGTTACGCAACCCATATGGTCGGCAAATGGCACCTCGGCACTGTGCCAGAGTTTCTTCCACGCAAGCAGGGCTTTGATCACTACTATGGCATGCCCTGCAACTTTTCTCATTCGCCAAAGTTCTTTGACGACGATAAAGAAGTCTTCGCGAAAACGCCGCTCGACCAACTGACACGGCTTTATACGCAGCGCGTTACAGCAATCATTCGCGATCAGGCGAAAGGCGGCGAGCCATTTTTTCTGTACTACTCGCACAACTATCCGCACACGCCGTATCAGGCCGGTGAGCAATTCAAAGCCACATCGGAAGACGGTGTCCGCGGCGATGTCATGCAGGAACTCGATTGGGGAGTCGGCGAGATGATGGCCGCACTGAAAGAAGTGGGCATCGCAGACAACACGATTGTGATCTTCACATCCGACAATGGCCCGACAGCCAACAAGTATGCGAAACCATATCGCGGAACAAAGTACGTCACGTTTGAAGGCGGCCACCGAGTCCCGTTCATCTTCCACTGGCCGGCTCGGATCAAGAATCCATCTGTTTCGGACGTGAGCATCAACGCCATGGACGTCTTTCCGACGCTGTCTGCAGTTATGGGAACGCCTCTTCCGAAAGACCGCGTTTACGATGGCGAGAATCTGTTGCCGCTCTTCGATGGGGCGTCGCTCAAACGCCCAGCGGCTCAGCCCTTCTATTATTACAACTGCGAAAATCTTCAGGCGATCCGCCGAGGTGATTGGAAGCTCCACCTGCCACGAAGTCAGAAGCAACTGCCGTTCTGGGACCAGAACAAGGTGTTCGCTAACCTTCAGAAGCCAGTCCTTTACAACCTGGCGACGGACAAAGCCGAAACCACAAACGTGGCAGCCGACAATCCCAATGTTGTGCGGCAGATGATGGAACTCGCCGGATCGGTTCGTCAGGACCTCGGCGAATTCATGCAGCGTGGCAGTTCACAGCGACCAACCGGTTCACTGTTTCCTGACATCCCTGTGATCAGTCACGAAAAAGACTGGGGCACGCTTGATCCGGCAGCCGCAGAATCGATCTCGAAGGAGCGACTGATGAGATATCCGAATCTGAGCAGAAAGAAAGCAACGCCGCGACGAAAGAAACAGAAAAACGTTCAGTAATGGGCCGTTGTCGATGCAGAGCCGAAATCGACGGCACCGAACAGTGAAATCCAGCGGCGGGGCACGACGATCGCACCAAAATCATGCTGGGAACATGAGTTTTTGAAGGAACTCAGTGTTCCAGCCGGCCATTTTTCGTTTCCGCCTGAGACTCTTCTTCGTCGATGACCCTGAGCCGAACAGCGAAGGTGTGCTCGAAAAGATATGATGATAACTGACACGAGGCTAACCTGAAGCTCGGGTGTGTTCACACGACTGCGACCGGTCATTTTACGATTGCAAGACAATGCCATTTTGGCCCTTCAAGAAAACAAAACCTGCATCTCTCACTCCCGTCGAACTTCGTGACAAGCTAGTCGAAGTCGCTGGTTCTGGTGCATCTCGGCAGTTACGATCGCTATGCAAACAGTACAAGGGGCAAGTGGCTGAGCACGTTGATGTAATCTGCAAGCTACCGAACGGGATGACAACGGACGACGGTTCAATCGACCGCTACTTCCAATCCCTTGCGGCGGTTGCTCAGTGTCTCGCCCAAGAGTGCGGTGCACCGGAATTGTGGAACAAGTTGTGTGGAAACCCGGAGGACAATCCGCTGGTTCAATGGGATCACTGGTTTGGTGAACTGCCCGATAGAATGCAACGTCTTGAGTATGACGAGTTGATCGTCGAGGCGGAAGGCTTCATTGAGAAAGCGAAAACGCTCAAGGGTGGAACAGCACGCCTGAATGAAGCGTATCTTTATGGGCGTCTCGGCGAGTTGCTATTCCATTCTGGTCGGGTTGATGAGGCCCTCGAACCGTTTCAGTCAGCCCTTGATCTCTGTGTTGAAAGCAAGGATGTCGAAGGGCAGATCGCCTACCTCAATAATTTACTCGAAGCCCACTGTTATCTTGATGACGGACAGGTAATTTCGACTGCCGATAGGTTACTCGGTGTGAAGCAAGCTAACGGTTTGCCCAGTGAAGACGTGGAGAAACGTCTGGCGTCTCTGCGAAAGGGTGAGCCACTGTGCCGGATCGTCTGTGTTCGTGATGGACATGAACTGGAATTGGGCGAAATCACGGACATCGGCGAAGGAAGCTACCAGTTTCAGTTTCGACGCAATCGCCTTTCTCTTCACATGGCAGTTACTCTCACTGGACAGGGAAACAAACTTGCTTCAACAGGTCAGCATTCGGACGCCTTGGGAAAATACCACGAGGCAAATCAAGTTGACCCACATGATCCTGACCCCGTTTATCAAAGCGGCATGTGTCTGCTCGAACTCGGAGCCTACGGAAAAGCCCGAGAGGCATTTGAAGATGTAGGGCGTCTTGCGCCCGGATGGTTTCGCTGCCGGTCTGACCGTTGGATCGCAAGTTGTCTTGAGGATGGAACGATCTCAGTCGAAGAATTCATGCTGGTACGAACCCTCGACGACGGCGGATTGAAACCCAAGCAGGCCGTATCGCTTGCAAAGAAAGGTATCGAGCGTTTTCCCGAATTCGCACCGTTGTATCTTTTCTTGGGAGATCACTCGAAGAGTGAACAGGACGCTGTTGCCGCCTATCGCAAGGGACTGGCACTCGTTGAAGAGCCGGATTTGGAGAGCCGCCTACTGTGTGCTCTCGCAGGACGATTGCCGTCAGATTCGCCGGAACGGAAAGAACTCGTCGAGCGTGCGGTTAACTTGAAAGGAAGTCTGGTTGCCGTAGCGACTGCGAAGCTGATGGATTTGCAATAAGCGACGAAGGCAGGCACATGATCAGAACCTCCACCAAGGCTTTCGGCTGGAAGATTGGTTCCACTCTTCGATTGATCCAACAGCACCACAAACTCAGAGTTTGGGAGCCGCAGATCAATCGGAACAATTTCCATCGGTAAATCATATTGGATGCCACCATCAGCCAATCCAACGCCGGGGAGAACAGTGACTCGAACAAGGTCACGGTGACAGCACCGGAATTTTGACGCAGATCCAAGCCTGATCCACTTTGAGTAAGACGTTCAGTGCATCGCGTCGGCATCCGACTTGGAAGCCAGTTTTAACTTCACAATTGCCGGCTATGCTATTTCCACTACGTTTCGGGTGTGACGTGCGGAACGCTGGTCGCGCCCCGTTTATGCCGTTAGACGCGTTTCTCTACCGAAAAACGGATCAGGTTGAATTGACTTCCAAGTAAACAAATGAAAACCACCACAATCTTTATTCTGGTCTTCGTGGCTTTCGTCTCGTTGACGGCCGCTCAACCCCAAACCGAACCCACCAACGCTGCTGAAGCCGCCGCACAAAAAGCCAATGCCGCCGCTGAGCTGGATACGAAATACCAGGCCTGGGTGGCGGCTCTTTCACCAGAGCAACAAGCCTGGGAAAAGGTGCTGCAATCTGAGTTGGGCGGATTTTACTTGCCGATTCACAAGCGGCAGAAAGTGGCAGGGCAATCGAATGCCTGGGATTTTGTCGAAGACGATCCAGACCTGCCGAGAGTGCTGCTGATTGGTGATTCTGTCTCTCGCGCTTACACCCAGACTGTTCGATCAGAGCTGGCCGGTAAAGCGAACGTGCATCGTGCGCCAGCGAACTGTGGCCCCACTGCCACCGGGCTTAAGAAAATAGATGTATGGCTGGGCGATGGTAAGTGGGACATCATTCATTTCAATTTCGGTATCCACGATCGCAAAACCAAACTCGCCGACTACAGCGGTCGCCTCGAACAGCTCATCACCCGAATGCAGGGAACCGAAGCCAAACTCATCTTTGCCAATACTACACCGCTACCCGATGTGCCGGGTAAGTATTCATCAGCGTCCGTGATCGAGCGCAATGCGGCGGCCGCCGAGGTAATGGCGAAACAACAGGTCGAGGTTAACGACCTGTTTGAGGTGATCTCGCCGCTCCTCGCCGAACTACAGAAGCCTGACGACTGCCATTTTAGCGGCAAAGGGAATACTTTTCTCGGCGAAACGGTAGCCGCCTTTCTCGAGCCTCGACTGTGAAAACGTTACGACCTGTCCGCGCGGGTCAGCGACATCAATCCGGAGGCGAAACAACATCCTGCCATCAGCTATGTGTTTGCCGATGAAAAGGGGAAACCCAAAGATGTTCAGCATGCCGTTGTCGACACCCGGGTGCCATCGAAAGGCAAACTCGTGATTTGGCTGATGGGCCACAACCAGCAGCTTTTTGAAAGTATCGCCAGCTATGGACTTCACGGCATTCAACCGCACTATGCCAATGGTTGGTTCTCTAAGATCGAAGCCGAAGCCCGGGATAGTGGCAAAGTGCTCGGTGACATTCGACTCGAAGCCGCCACAGGCGAAGATCACAATCCCTTGGTAAGCATTCCCAAACCCGATGGTGCCGCGGCCCGTTCCCTGCACTTTGTTCAATGGCTCGCAGAGAATCATCCCGAGGGAAATTGGCAGCAGTTCCTAACCGATGACCACAGCGATCTACTCTGGGACAAGGTGATTCTTTCAGGGATTTCGCACGGCTCGACCACTGCGGCCCGTTGGGCAAAACATCAAAAGGTCGCACGGGTGGTGATGTTCTCCGGCCCACGCGATCAGCTGGAATCGTGGCAAGGATTTGAATCGGCAACTCCGGCGAATCGTTACTTCGGGTTTACACACGTTCTCGACGGCGGCTGGACCGGAGATCACTACTGCCGTTCCTGGCAAATGTTAGGGTTGGCCGAGTTTGGCTCGATCGTAAACGTCGACGATACTCAAGCGCCATTTAACCATTCCCGCCGCCTGATCACCAACTGCGATGTCCAGGGGAATTCTCGTAAAGCACATTCCATCGTCGTGCGTGGCAGAGAACAGTGGGACAGTGTTTGGAAGTATCTATTTACCCATCCCGTTGATCAGGTGGGAGATCCTGTCCCGCCTGATCCGAACTGCACGATGGACTTGCGAAACAAATGAAATGGGATTCTTGAGCAAACATCCTCCCCGGCCCCTTCCCGCGTCGTCGCAAGCTCCTCCGCGAGCCTCCCGATGGGTGGCGGGAAGGTAAAGTCGGCTTCACAGACTTGATTTCTCCCGCGTTTTTCCGGCTTCTCCGGAAAAGTGCATCTTTTTCATAAGATCGATGTCGAATTGTGCTCCGCTGCTGTGTTCAGCGGGTCAGGAGGATCAACCGTGACTAAATCTGACAACGAATTTCCGGACACTCGCGCCAGCTTGTTACTGCAAGTCCAAGCCGGCGACGATCCAAAAGCGTGGGACGAATTTGCGGCTGTCTATCGGCCGATCGTTTATCGCTTGGCGCGGCGTCGCGGTTTGCAAGATGCCGACGCAGAGGATCTCGCCCAACAGGTGCTGGTCTCAATTGCCAACTCGATCGAGGGTTGGCAGAAACGGGATCAGTCGGTTCGTTTTCGGCACTGGCTGCGGCGAGTCGCCAAGAACGCCATTGTCAACATGTTGACTCGAGGCCCCAAAGAAAAGGCAGCCGGTGGTACTTCCGTACACGAATTCCTGCATCAACAAGGCGCTGACGAGAACACACTCGCGCAAGAGTTGGAGCTTGAGTACCGACGGGAGATCTTTTTTCGAGCAGCAGCTCAGATCAAGTCTGAGATTACAACGGACTCTTGGAAGGTTTTTGAGCTCGCGGTGATCGAGGACATCCCCATCGAACAAGTCGCGGCAAAGTTGGGCAAATCAGTTGGCGCCGCGTATGCGGTGCGCAGCCGGGTGATGAAGCATCTACGTAGCTATGTCGAAGAAATGGAGAAACACGAATCATGAGAACGAACCAATGTGATCGACAGGGAATCAATGAATTTCTACAAGGCGAATCGGTTCGGATCGAAGCCGATTTGGCCGAGCACTTGGAAACATGCGACGATTGTCGTGACTACATGCTTGCGCAAACGGCTGAACCAGAGCTGTGGACGGAGGCTCGCGAGTTGTTGCGGCCAACCGAGTTCGACATGGCCGGCACGGCGGAGTTTTCTGTCGGCGGCAATATCGGTGGTGCCCCTTCGGCCCGCCCGATCCAAGCGGTGTTGGACCTGCTGGCTCCTTCTGATGATCCCCATCGCCTCGGACGTCTGGGATGCTATGAGATTTCAGGTGTCGTCGGCGCGGGAGGGATGGGCGTTGTGTTGAAGGCAATCGATCCTTCGCTCGATCGCGTCGTCGCGTTGAAAGTGTTGGCGCCACACCTGGCAAACAATGAAACGGCTCGTCGTCGATTCGCGCGGGAGGCCAAGGCGGCTGCGGCGGTTCTGCACCCCAACGTGGTTCCAATTCACAGTGTCTCGAGCGATGGAAGCGTTCCGTTCCTCGTGATGGCGTATGTCCGGGGAGGGTCTCTGCAAAGACGTCTGGAAAATGAAGGCCCACTGACATTGCTTGAAATTCTACGCATCGGATCGCAGATTGCTGAAGGCTTGGCGGCTGCCCATGATCAAGGATTAGTGCATCGGGACATCAAGCCGGAAAACGTGTTGCTGGAAGAAGGCGTCGAACGCGTTACGATCACCGACTTTGGCCTCGCACGCGCAGTGGACGACAATACGGTTACCCAGCATGGCACCATCGCTGGGACTCCCATGTACATGTCCCCCGAACAGGCCGCCGGCAAAAAAGTCGATCAACAAAGCGACCTGTTCAGCCTTGGTAGCGTGCTGTACGCCCTCTGCACCGGTCGCCCTCCGTACTGCGATGATTCTTCGTACGGGGTCATGCGTCAGATCATTGATGAATCGCCGACGCCGATTGAACAAGTGAATCCAGAGATCCCCCACTGGCTCGTCTCCATCATCGAAAAACTGATGGCGAAGGAAAAGTCGGATCGGTTCACGACCGCTGCCGAAGTGCACGATCTGCTCGAGCGTTGCCTGAGTCACGCGCAGAATCCCACCGCGAATCCGCTTCCAACCAAATTGCGAAAAAGTCAATTCAACTCATCCAGGAATTACATTATGCGATCACTGATTGCCGGCAGCGTTCTAACCATCGTCACGGGTTTGTTTGCCGTCTACGCCCCGCGGTGGGCTGCGATGAACGAAAACTTTGCTGCGCAGCGTGGAAAAGAGGTCCGCTTGCCGCTAAGCCGCCTCGACAGCTACATCGGTTCGATGATGAATTCGCCCTATGAGCTGGTTTTTCTGAATCTCGGATCGATCGGTGAAAACGAGAACTATGTCGGCTTCAAACCGATCGATAATGGAGTGGCAATGAGCTTCCCGGCCTACGCATCGAGTGCGTGGTCCCAACGCCAGGGCAAATATGCGGACAAGCTTAAAGAAGTGGCTCAGTCCCTGACGCTAACAGTCGACGAAACCAGCGAAATGGGGAAGGACGGCTCGGTCAAAGGCGTGAACTTCATGATTCGCGTGACCGGAGATACCCAGGCCGTCGCCGATACGGTCGAAAAAGTCATCTCACGCACGTTTGATGTCAGTTCTTCTGAAGAGTGCAGGTTTGATTACTCCAACCTGCCTTCGACCTTTTCAGTTCGCGAGGCCGAAAAGCCTCGAACGGTTTCTAGCAAAAAGTTTGTGGATCAACTGCTCAGCTTAGAGCGTATCTATCTGGGCGAAAACGAAAATTTCGTCTTCGCGATCCCACCGAAACTCGCCGCTGCGAACTCACCTCAATGGGACTCGACAATCTGGTGCACCGATCTAAGGAAATTGCAACCCGACGTCCTGGAACGAATCCGATGGACGCAGGCGAACGCCGTACGACCCAACGTGAATGTTGCCTCGTACAGCGACACCGGCCAAGGATACAGTTGGCAACTCATGATCCAGAAAGTCGCGGCATTGCGGATCCGCCTATTACATATTTCCGATGGTAAAATGCACGTTGCAAGCCAGAGCATTTTGCGTGGAGGTGAACGATCGGAACCTACCGCGATTGATGTTCAGCTGGATCTGCAGCAATCGAATGATGACCCCAAGACAATCTCATCAAGTCTCGATGTGTCGACGAGTGGATTGCACCTGAGCCGTAGCCCAGAAAAACCGATCACAGTTTCGGGTCCATTCCAGGTCTCGCCAGTCGTGACCGCTGGAGACCTTGCGTGGGGCCAACCTACGATTCTCTTCCATCGAGCGGTTTGGGATGGCGATCTTTCCTACCAAAGAAACACGGATTCCATGGTTGAAGCTTCCAAGCAGGGCGCGGATTTCATCGCTGTGGAAGTTGAGTGGATCGCAAAAGGCACGAAATCCCTACCGGAATGGGCCGGGCGAGATTGAGCGCAGGATTCACATGGCCGTTCGCTTTCGATTCAAGCCCAATCAATCGATAGTTCGGGCGAATCGTTTCAATCTCCTTAGCAAATCGAAGCTGGATTGTCGAAGATGGTCCTTCTCGCGAATCGTCTCGCCCTTGAAGGCATGAACTTCCTGATCGGTCACGCCAACGACCGGTCCGTCCGTCGTCTGAATCGGCTTGTCGTTTCATCGGTCGTCGTGCTTTCGACGAGAATCGCACACGCTGGGTTGCAAACCGTGACCAGTAGGATCGCACTAAGTACAACTGCCAGAGTGCACGTGGAAAGCGGTTTCGTGCGTGTGGGATTCAGCGCAGCACGTTTCGTGTGACTATTTTGTTTGCCATTGGTCTCCGGGTTCTAAGCATGATTTCGCATCGGAGCTGCGAAGCCATTCCTTGGCGGAGACGTCTTGTTTTAGGTAGGTATCCCAGAACGCCGTGCTGAGCGACTGAATCGCCTTATGGTGATTTGGGTTGCGTTTTCGCGCATTGAGCCGGCCTGTGTCCCCAAAGGCCGCGTGCTCCGCTTCATCGAGAACCAACTCGTAGAAATGTCCCGAGCTAGGTAAGCCCTCGAAGACTTTGCGACGAGAATCGGCATCCCCCCCGCGCCCGATGGGCGAATCATCCTTGGTTCCAGTCATCAGCATCCACGGAATGGCAACCTTGGAGAACGAATCGTCACCGCGCCCGAACGAGGGCGGACTGGGGCTGAGCGCCACTGCCGCATCAATGCGTTTGTCGGTATGTGCTTGACCTTGGAAAGAGTAGTTTTGTCCGCTGACCGCTTGCGTGGTGATGGCTCCGAAGGAGTGACCGCTCATCCCGATCTTGGACAAGTCAAATTTCCCGGCGTAGCGCTCACCGCTTCGGTTCATTGTTTCCAGAAAATCGATTGTCGCCTTCACGTCGGCATATCGCGCCTTCGCATTGGTAGCATTCGCGGCCTTTTTCAGAACCTGAAATTTTCTGAAAAGCGAGGCACTGCGAATGACCTCAACATCACTTCCCGCGTGTTGCATTGCGATCACAGCGTATCCACGACTCGCCCAGTGTCGTCCCAGGTAGCCACAACTCTCACGAGTCCCTCCCAAGCCGTGACTGAGCAACACGACGGGCGAAGCCTCGTCTGAAACCGGCAAGTACAGACGGATCGGAACCGTTCGTCCGTCGTATGTAAATTGCTCATCGCTCGTCTTGCAGGACAGGTTGGACGCGAGAGGATCGTATTGCCCTGCAAAGGCTGTCGGATTTACCAGCATGGCAAACAACAATAGCGTGACAACTGGAATGGTTCTTTGAAACGAACAATGGGGAGTTTGCATGTCGACCTGTGATTACATCTGATGGTGGTTGGGCGTGAAGAAACCTTCCGGGACGGTTTGCTCGCGTTGATATTGAAATTCAATGCGACGAACCCCGAGCGGTCTGTCGCTCTTGAGAAAGAGATGCATCTCCATGACCACGCCCGTTTCGGGATGAGGCCAAATGAGAATGCGTTTTTCGAGCCGGTTCTGAGGATCGCGTGGCGTGGCTTCGATGGGTTGACACGCCAGTGTTTCATCACCAATTTCGATCGACTCGCTTGGTAGTAAACGCAGTTCAAAAGACCCCGGAATTTCGTTCAACAGAGCGTTGAAGTGCATGCTGCGAGAAGTCATCCGATCGACGATGTCCTCAACCCACAGTTCACTCTCATCTTCCGAGCTCCATCGAAAGTCCTGGCCGACAAGCCAACGCTGATTTCCATCGAATCCAATCCATCCGCGAGGCCGGTTTGTCGTTTCGGAAAATTCGGCGACAAACAGGTCATCCGAACGAATGTAAAGAGTCGCTTGCTTCTCGTACTCGCGACCAAGAAACTGCCGATAGATCCTAGCTTGGTAAACACGCGTGACTGGAATCCGAGTGGCCGCGATAACACGCCGCAGTGATGCCTCGGCACTTTGCGGACTCAAGACACCCCATGCGAAAAAGACCACCATCACCGCGGCGGTCAATGTGAGGACCGCTATGGACTGACGCGCACGTCGCTTGCCGTTGGTCGACTTGTGAGGCGTCAACGAGTCACGGTGCGGCGAGGGTGCGGTTGCCTTGTTTGAACTTACCCGCTGCCGCTCAAACGCCGCCAAAGTTGCTTGGATTCGCCGCTCGCGCAAGGCTGGTTTCTCGAGATGCCCCAACAACACACCGTTCATCACGAGTTGCTCCGCGGTGCTCGCAGACTCGCCCAACTCTAGAGTCTTTCCATCGCCACAAACATCGACTTCGTCACCGTCGATCCAGAGTTCCATTTGGCTTATAGTTCGATTCGAATTTGATTTCGCGTTTTTCATCCCGCCGAACCCGCCATTTTCTTTGCGACACACTCAGCCAGCGAAGCACGGATCCGCTGCAGTTGCTTTCGCACTGCGGCAGCACTAGTTCGCATGCATTCTGCGATCATCGATGCGTTCAAGTTCTCCTCGTAGCGACGCCGTAGGAGCTCACGTGATCGTTCGGTCAACTGCGTCAGACAGTCGTTCAGTGCGTCACTTTTTTCAAAACCGAGCTGATCGTCCAGCCTCTCGATCGCCGCCTCGACTTCCACCTGCATCGCCTCACCGTAGATCTGGCAGTCGCGTTTCCGCTTTCGGGCGGCATTCCGGGCAAGGTTCATCGCAATTCCCCGAAGCCAAGGTCCGAGCGGACGAGTCTGGTCGTACTGGTCAAAACGGTTCCAGGCCGTGATCAGAGTCTCTTGAAAGAGGTCATCCACCAATCCGGGGTCGCGCACCATCGTGCGCAGATAGACCACCAGAGCAACTTCGTTGTGCCGAACGAGGGTCTCAAAGAGTTTTTGTGAATGGTCAGTCATCACCAGAGGGCAGCTATTCGAAATGGGCTTCCTACTGGTATTGTCAAAACATCCCAGGTGTGACGTGCTTTTCTTCACCATTCACGCGGAAACCGCCAATAAATTGCAACACCAACGATTTCGCCGTCACCTGTAAAATCACAGCCGCGGAAAAATCAGATGCAAGCTCGCATCATCGGTGCGGCCAGTTGGCGTAGTCGTTGAACACACTTTTGCCCCAGTTGCCGTACCACGTGTAGCCACCGCGTCGTTCGCTGCCGATCTGCTGAATGTCGTACCGAATGATGCCATCGCGGTCACTGAAAATCGGGCGGTTCGTTTTGATCTCGTAAAACCGGGCCCAAAGTGGATCGGCGTTTGGATCGCGAGTCAGAGCAATCTCCGATTTGCTTTTTCGGTATCGATAACCTTCGATCTTCGCAGAATCAAACCACGCCACTCCAGCTTTGACGGAACGAATCACGTCAGGCGATGGTGATTCAAGACTCATGAGATAATGCAGAATGCCGGCGCTTTCGGCACCGCTCAGTGAAGGATGTTCGTAAGACCGGGCCAGCACCGGTACAAGCGTTTCTGCATGATGCTGAGCGCACCAGACCGTGGGTGTGCCATCAACGACAATCTGGCACTTGACGATACATCCCTGTCCGAGTTTGATCGCCTTTGCCGCTGCCTGGCGACGTACTGGACCCACGAAACCAAAGTCTTGATCAGAAACGACATCAGCGAGTAGTTCCAACAGCTTGACCATCGTGCCGTCGTTGAAGGTGACGTGTCGGTGGTACTTCGTGCTTAGTGGATAGAACTGCGGCCAACCACCGTTGGCGTATTGCGCCTCCAAAACATGATCGAGCCCTTTGATGGCTGCTGCTCGAAAGCGTTCCTCTCCGGTGATCCGGAAGGCTCTCGCAAGCACGCGAATTTCACCAGTCGTCGCGCCGTTGTCGAACGTACCGGCTGGCATCTTTTCGTCCGAAGGCCTCTTTTGAGTCGTATCTTTGTTCTTCGGCCAGTCTCCGTGTACGGTTTGCCACGAGAGGATGCCTTCCAAAGCGGAATGACCGTTGCTGCGAAACCAGTCGTCAGACTTCTTCAATAGATTCTCGGCCGGCGTCCCGGCGAATACACTCGAGGACAGACAAAACACGACGACGAGTGCCGTGACGCAGGAATGTCGTGATTTCATGTCGTTCACTTTTGATCTAAAAAGATTTGCTAAGCCGCGTAGTAACCTCTGCACGTCGCAAATGCGTAAGCGAGCCGAAAACTCCCTCAGCTTGCGATGCAATTCCCTTGAGTTACGCTCAACGGAACCCTCACCACTGCGAGACCAGATCGCCCCGAGTTACCTTGTGCGACTCCCATTTGGCAGCGAAAATCGAATCGCTCGCTGGCCCACTTCATTCTAAGAAATGTTACTTTCGCATTGATCACGCGTGCCTACTTCTATCACTCAGTATCTCGAAGCCGTCAATCAGGGAGAAGCCGGTGCGTCGGACGAACTGCTGAATGTTGTCTACGCGTCGTTGCGGCAGATTGCGGCAAACCGACTGGGCAGAGACGGGGCGACTCTGCATCCGACCGAACTGGTGCACGAAGCGTGGATTCGTCTGGGAGGAAATGACGCGGTCGATTGGAAGAACCGTTTTCACTTCTTCGCCGCCGCAGCAGAAGCGATGCGTCGTACGCTGATCGACAACGCTCGACAGAAACAGGCGGCCAAGCGAGGTGGCCGTTCCGCCAAACGCGTGACGCTCAGCGGTCACGAGCCGACAGAACTGCCGCTTGCCGATGAACTACTGGACCTGGATGACGCGTTGACGGCGTTTGAAAAAGTGGATCCGCTAAAGGCTCAAGTCGTCAAGCTGAAGTATTTTGCGGGAATGACGATTGCCGAGATCGCGGAAATGACCAACTTGTCGGCGGCCAGCGTTGAACGATACTGGGCTTATGCGAAAGCCTGGCTGTTCGAATTCATGAGCGATGAAGATTGAAGTTCCGCGATGCACAAAACGGATGATGAAATATTTTGTTTCGCGCTGGAATTCGATTCGCCCGAGCAGCAGGATCAGAGCGTCGAATCGGCATGCCAGGGCGACACCGAGCAAGCCACCCGCGTGCGAAAGTTGCTGCGGATTCATCGCAGGATGCAACAGGCAGACCGCGGGGACTCCTCCGTGCTGGACCGCGCGGAATTGGTTTTTCAAACGTTCGCCAGCAATGACGAACTGCAACCCGGTGCCCGTGTGGGTGCTTATGAGCTGATCGAAAAGATTGGCGAAGGCGGCGTGGGAGTCGTCTTTCGCGCCGAGCAGCGTGAACCCATTGAGCGCGATGTGGCGATCAAATTGCTCAAGCCCGGCATGGATTCGCAGCGAATCCTCGCGCGATTCGCGTTGGAGCGTCAGGTGTTGCAGCAGCTCGAGCATCCGGGCATCACGCGGATACTCGACGCCGGCGTGCAGGAAAACGGCCGACCCTATTTCGCAATGGAACTGGTTCGCGACGCAACCACAATCACCGACTATGCGGCACGGTTCGAGCTCAGCCTCCAACAGCGGATCCGCTTGATGATCGCAGTTTGCGAGATCGTGCAGTTCGCGCACCAGCGTGGGATCATTCACCGAGACCTCAAGCCGTCGAACATTCTGTTGGAAGCGAAGCAACAGGACGCTCCGGCGCCGAAGATCATCGACTTTGGGATTGCGAAACTGGTTCGTTCGAACGATGACGAATCGCAAACGTTTACCAACCTGGGCGAACGCTTTGGCACGCCGGCGTACATGAGCCCCGAGCAAGCTCTGAACCAGACGAACGACGTCGACATCCGCAGTGACGTTTACTCGCTGGGCGTCGTGTTTTTCGAGCTGTTAACCGGATCGACTCCACGATCGCATTCATCATCGGGAAGCCTGTCGACGGGCTGGACACAGAAGACGTTTTGGGCCGACGATCCGCGTGCGCCCTCGCAGTGGCAGCCGAATGACTCCGTCCGCAGCGTCAGCCAAGCGGAACTTCGTGGCGAACTGGACTGGATTGCTTTGAAGGCGCTGGCTCGCCACTCAGATGATCGCTACCAAACCGTGGCCGATTTCCAAAGGGATCTTAAACGGTTTCTCGCCGGTGAACCCGTTGAAGCGGCGGGCCCGTCGTGGACATATCGAGTCGCCAAGTTGATCCGTCGCAATCGTGTTGCAGCCGTCGCTTCGTCTCTCGTGCTGGTGACCGTGGTTGCGACTTCCATCGTCACCAGTTGGTTCGCCATTCGCGCGTCTCGCGCGGAGACCGACGCCAACGACCGGTTGGAAGAAGTGCTGGCGATCCAGCAAGAGCTGGAGTCGGAACGCGACAGCGCAGATCAGGCTCGGCGGCAGGCGGAAACGATGCTGCGTGTGTTCCAGGTCCAAACGGCGACCGGTCGAGCTTTAGCCGCACATTACCAAAGCGTCTTCAGCAACCCGCAACTTCAAGGCGATCCGGAAACGGTGCAGCGATTCGCCAGCGAACTCCAAACGAGCATCCTGCTGGAACCTCACGCTCGCCTGATCGTCCGTGGCGACTGGCATTGGGCCAGTGAGTCGTTTCCCGATGAAATCATGCTCGACCAATTGAAGCTCAGCAGCAATGACGTCGCGGCCGAACTTCCTATCCCGCCGCCGAGTAGTTCTTCGATGAACCAAACGACTGCGGGAACAGCAAACGGTGAGCCGAATGAAGGGACGATTCCGACCCAAACCGAGAATTCAACGCTTCCGAGTTTTCGCGTCCGTTTGCTGGACGAACTGAAAAAGGTGGTTGGGGCCGACGATCCATTCATCGCGGAAGTGTTGGACAACAGCGGCCTGGACGCCATGGCTCGCGGGGATTTTGAAGAAGCGGAAAGACACTTGCGAGACGCGAGCAGCATCTGGCGCAAATCGGACAGACATCTGGCAAACCTTGTGCAGTCGAAGCTGTTTCTTGCGGAGGCGTTGCTGAAGCAAGCAAAGCTTGAAGAAGCTCGCACGGTGTTGCAGGAGGCCCAAAAACTGATCGGCACATTGCCCGCAGTCGGTCGGCACACGAAGCCGCTCAGGGCCTTTCTGCAGGAACTTGCCGCGGGTTAAAACGGGCGTCTTTAAAAAACTTCCGGCCACTCTGAGGGAGATGCGGACCGTTTTACGCTTTTCCTACTCAGACCGTTCCCAACTTCATTCACAACCTGATGACAGCATGGAAAAAGCACCACGTTCGATTTCTGCACCGCTCGTTTCAGCAATCCTGCTGCTGTTCTATCTGAGTGCGCCTGCTCGCGCATTTGCACAGGCCAAGGGCGTCCCGATCGTTAAAGGTGGTACGCATCCATGTCTCCAGCGCTTGGGCTCCTGGTTCCAGTGGTTCTGCAATCCTGGACGAATTCGGCAACGCAATCGGGCTTGTTTCAGGGATTGAAATGATTCAGGAACCAGCCACAAAGCAGACGGTTATGTCGGTCAACCGGGCTGCTCGTGCGGCAGATCTGATCAAGCTGGTGAAGCAACCTGAGGCCGTCGAGCAGTAAAGCAGCCGCGAAGCCGTTAACCACCTCACCATAAGACATGGCGGTTATTTATGTAATCCGATTGTACTTCGTAATAGTGAGCGGCACGGCGCTAGCACGCGGAGTGCGGTACAGATACCCGCGGCTAGTAGCGCCGTGCGGCTCATTGAATCGACAAACCGCTGACGACTTTCGTTACCAGTGTTCGTTCGTTTTGAATCACTTCCAGAGACTTAGATTATGCCATTCTTTCGTGTTGCCAGTGTTGCCCTTCTTTTTCTTCTAATTGCCGTCCCGCCTGCGTTGGGGCAAGCGGAACAATCCGATGATCCTAAGACATCCCAGGAGGAAGATCCGAAGTCCAAGGACGACAACATCAAGCTTCGAGTGGGCGACCCGGCTCCGCCGCTGGTTGTTGATGAATGGATGCAGGGGGAGCCGATTTCGGAATACGCAAAAGACAAGTTTTATATCGTCGAATTTTGGGCAACGTGGTGCGCCCCTTGCATCAAAGCAATGCCGCACCTGAGCGACATTGCAAAGCAATACGAAAATGATGGCCTTGAGGTCGTTGCGTTGACGTCATCAGTCGGAAACCCCAAAGATGCCGTGCAAGCTTTCGTCGAAAAACGTGGCAAGGACCTGCACTTTCGTTTTGGGTTCTGTGCAACAGACGACATCGAAAAGTCGTTCATGCAAGCCGCGGGCAAGCAAGCCATTCCGTGTAGCTTTGTGATCGACCGAAAAGGAAAGATCGCGTACATCGGGCTACCTCATGACCTGGACTACGTCATCTCACGAGTGGCAAAAAACAAATGGCGAGGTCAGGCCGACGTTGACGAACTGGAGAACATGAATCAGTCAATTGGAAACTTGGTCAGCTTGGCTCAATCGGATCTCGAGAAAGCCGTCGCGTTGGTAAAGCACATTGAAAAGGTGAATCCTAAGCGAGCACTGGGTGCGGACTTTGTGCTTGGAAAAACGGTCGTCTTGTGCCATTCAAAGCGATTCGATGAAGCGAAAGCTGAGATCGAAATCATGAAGCAGAAATCAAGCAAGTCGGGAGACTGGACCGCCGTTGCATCCTCCGTCGGAATCCTGGGTTCCAAACAGCTCAATCCAAAGGGCGTCCACGTGGATTTCGTGGATTCGACCTTTCAGGAGTTGCAAGACATCGCCGATGGCAACTTCCAGCTGCTACTCCAACTCGGCAGCGGCTACGGGATGGCCGGCAAGACCGAGGAAGCCATCAAGAGCTTTGAAGATGCCTTGAAACTCTCTCCTAACGAGGCAATGAACAAGCCCATCAAGCAGATCATCGAGAATCTGAAGCGACAACCGACCGAGCAAACGCCAAAACCGTAAGCGGACAAGGACGGGACTCGGCGGAGTCGTGAGTTGAGAAACGACTCGCGTTCGCTTCGCGTTCCATTTCGTCTTTACACCGGGCGGCCTCCAGTCAATCACGGAATCAACCTAAGTAGACTGCTACTCACCGAACAGGTTGCTTTCCGGAGTTGCGATTTTTATCACTTCGGCAGCCGATGGTGCTCCCAACTCGAAGATGTCTCGGGGGCCGTTATCCGGGTAGTCAAATTTGACCATCACCTGCATCCCATTGGCGTGATGGTCTTGCCAGAGAACAATTCGTCCGGAATTCGGGTCCGTCTGAATTGAGGTTTCCCAGCGTACTTCCGGATGCTCTTTCATCTGGACATTAAATGAGTATTGCGTCCCCGATTGGCCATCGACATCGGTCTTCCTGACTTCGCTGACCTCGTGTAGCGGGAAGGACGACTGCAGGTCCAAATCGTTCAACAACGCGTGCACGAACTGGCGGCCGAAGCCTTCCTTGCCGGGATCGGCGTTCCATTGGAAGATCTTTCCGCGGCTTTCCGTGTAACTCAACTGCAAGCCCTCTTCGTAATCGACGAAATGCAGCATCTGCGGGGATCGAAATGCAACGATGCGTTCTGCAGGGCTGCACCATGATTCGGCGACAACGGTCTTGTCCCCGTGCTTGATGGTTGTTGAGCCGTGAATCCACGAGGCCTCTCGCGTGGTCTTCAGTGAATCATGAAGACCGGCTGAGGCATCGTTTGCAAACGGGCGAGCCACCAGAAATGCGATGAGTACGACAGCGGAAACGGCAACAAGCGACAAGGGAATCCGGTCCCGACCCCAGCGTGCAATTTCTGGCTCACCCGTGCCGACGGTTGTCTTCCGACTCGGCATGGAAGGTTTGGTATGCAGCAGGACCTGCCCGCGAAGCTGCTCGATGTGCTCATCCGTTGGTTCCGGCACATCAACGCCAAACGCTTTCGACAATTCGTCGTCATTTAGAGATTCTTCAAAGTGATTGTTCATCATTCTTCCGTCAATTCACACAACAGCTTGCGCAGACGATGTCGTGCTCGCGACAACGTTGATTCAACGGCTTTTGGTGTTGTCTCCATCGAATCGGCAATTTCGCGGACGCTCAAACCCGATTGGTATTTCTGCCTCAGCACGTACTGCCAGTTTTCCGGGAGTGACTCGAGCGATGCACGAACGAGCAAGGCGTTTTCTGAAACCAGCATCGGATCGTCTTGGTGGATGGTGGATTCAGGCAAGTCGCCGCTTCCTCCGATACAGACGACGCGGCTCGCATAGTGTCGACGTAGAAATGTCAGCGCTTTGTGGCGAGCAATGCCCAACACCCAGTCAACCGCCGTTCCGCAAGTCGAATCGAACCGTTCAATCGACTGAATCGCGGACAGCCAAACATCCTGATTCATTTCCTCCAGGACAGTCTGTTTCGCACGGGTGATGTAGTACAACACGCGATACGTTCTTCGACTCGTCGACGAGTACAACGCATCCCAGGCGTTGCGATCGCCTATCCGCAGCAGTTGTGCGTCGTCAATAAACTCGTCCATCACGGGGCGTCTCACGGTCATATTGAGCGTACTAGGGTACGCCATTCTACCGTCAGATTCTCCGTACGTCCTTATTTGTTTCACTATTCTGATCAGCGGCAAGACGCTAGCCGCCGTTGACTTGCTACGCCGATGGCAATGAATGCAAATCGACCGACGGCGAAGGCCCTGTCGCTTACGGCCGCACTGCAGCTCGCTCTGGCATTTACAGGGATTGCAGGTACGCGATGAGGTCCGCGAGTTCATCCATCGTGAGGCTGCTGACCAATCCGTTCGGCATGGCGGACGTTTTCTGCCGATTCCGTTCTTCAATTTCATCTCGCCGAATCCTGTGCGTGACTCCCTGACTGTCTCGCACAGTAATCTCTCTGCCTTTTTCACTTGTGACGAAACCGCTAATCACCCTGCCTGATTCCGTGAGAAAAGCTTGTGTCTCGTATCCTTGGGCGATTTTTTCGCTGGGCTTCAGGATGGATTCGATCAACTCAGCCGACTTGTAGCGTTTGCCGATGTCAGCGAGATGTGGCCCCACCGGTTTTTGCCCCGTGGCAGACGTATGACAGGCTGAGCACGAGCGAGAGTTGAACACAGCCGCCCCGGCATTCGGATCTCCCGTCGTAGTTTGCACTCGGGTCAGCACATCGGCATACGGTATGTTGCCGAGTTGATTGGGATTCGACGGATCGACGGGAATAATGACGATTGGTTTTTCTTCGACGATCGGTGATTCGGTCATCGAGCCAATCCCCGCAAGAGTGACCTGGTGACGAACGAGTTCCGCATTTAGCTGCCCAGCCGCTTCGGACTCCGCGGCCTTGATGGCGTTGGTCAAAACCACAGCGATTCGCTCGGATTGCTCCCACGTCGTCGGGTCGTAGAACGGGCCGGTCGTATCCGGACGGATGCCCCACCACGACCCATCGTACGGAGTCTCTCGCTGGTAGAGCCGGATAAGTGTGACAAGCAGTTCGTAGCGTTTATTCAAATCTCGCTCTGTGTCGAGTCTTTCCAAGAGTCCGTCAACCGTTGCTGGGCTGTGCATCGAACGCAACGCCCGCAGCGCGGCGCTGCGGTTTGATCCATCGAGTTCCGCCAGGCAGGTATCTACGGCATTCAGCTCGAGCAGTGCTCGCAACGCCAAGTGTGGAATGACCTGTCCGGTATTCGGTTCGGCGGGATCAGGACGCTCATCGCTCGCCTGCATGGCGAGTGGAACAATTTTGTCGGCCACGCTGACGTCTCCGAGACGGCCAAGAGCAATCACGGCCTGAGCTCGCACTCGCGGTGAATCATCGGACAGAAAAGGTACGAAGAACTCTGCATCCAACCCATCGAGTTGTGTCATACGATCCGTCAAAGCGCGAATCGCGAACTCACGAATCGTGGAATCGGCCGTCAGAGATTTGAGCAGATTCAGGGGATTCGATCCCAGGAGCTGCTCAAATC
>JBCBOO010000084.1:0-22282 GCA_039821235.1 Planctomycetota bacterium | reverse complement strand
GTCCGCTTCTGCATCGGGTGATGCTTTGGCCTGCGGCGGGTCAGTACTGCGCACTCGATCCACTTCTCGATAGACCAGTGCGGCAACCAAGGCGGCCAGCAATGTCAGCGTCGTGAACTTGAGCAGTGATTGATTCATTCGTCATGTCCCGACAAAAGGGGAGAGGTTGCAATGGATTGCGAAGTCAACAACCACTCAAGCACGAATACTGGAGCCACCATCGACGACCAGCGTCTGTCCCTGAATCATGTCGCTTTCATCGCCACAAAGGAAGGCAACGGCATTGGCGACGTCGCTTTCGCAAAGCTCCCGTGAGCCCACCATCGCGCGTTCGGATGCCGCCCGCACAATCTCTTCTGAGGAGGGCATGGTGCGGATGGCATCGGTCGCAACAATGCCCGAAAGGACACAGTTGACATTGATGCCACCTTCCCCAAGTTCCAGGGCGAGGTGCCGTACGATGGATTCCAAAGCTGCTTTGGAAGCTCCAATGGCTCCGTAGTTGGGAACCGCCCAACGTGACCCATGACTGCTGATCGCGACCAGCTTGCCACGTGCCATTCCTTCGTTCAAGGCTTGGGTCGCAGCTTGAGCCAACCAAAGCAGTGGGAGTGTATTGGTTCGCAGCGTGGCGTCGAAATTAACGGCTGAAGTTTCCATCAAAGGCCGAAAGCCACCCGCGGCGGCGTTGCTCACAACGATGTTGAGACCTCCGAAGTGGGTCTGGGCTTGCTCGACGAGCGCCCGCACGTCGGCTTCCTGAGAAACGTCGGCCTTCACCAAGAGCACTTCGCGTCCGAGTCGGTCGATCTGCTCGGCGGTTTCAATCGCTTGTGCCTCGGAGCTCAGAAAGTTCAGGACGATCGACGCGCCACGTTCGGCCAAACGAATCGCGATCGCCCGACCGATGCCACGACTGGCTCCGGTGACCAATGCAATGCGACCGGACAGGTCTGGAACATCTACCATCTAAGCGTATCACTCGGTGATCGGACGGGTTCGGAAGCGGAAACGTCTCAGCATAGTCTCCACGCGACACGCACAAACGCCCACCGACGACGTTTTTTGCAGTCGAAATGCCTGCGAGGTCGGATTAGGCGGGTCCGCTTGTCACCGCGTGATGCTGCAGTCCTGCCCCGATCCAAAACGGGCTGTTGATTTTCAAAGGCCAACCCCAAAGTCAAGCTTTGTAGCCGCTTTCGGAAGCCACGCAATTCGATAGCCGGTGAGTTCGGCGATTCGGTCATCATTCTGGCCGATCAAGAGCGCAGTCATCACTCCTCCGGTTCCTTCGTTGTCCGCCGTCAACCATTTGACAACCACACGAAGCGGTTCGCCAAAGGCTGGCAAACGTCCGAAATCAATTTGGTCGATCGAAACGGGGAGGCTTGCACGTCGCCCAACGTGCCCGGCGAGCATTCCCGATGCGTACAACAAAGCATCCATGGCAGCCGGTTCGGTCATCCATCCGCTGAGCGGGCGATGTTCCCCGAAAAGATGACCGGGGCTGGGAGCGACGATCGTGCCGACGGCGATGGGGATTTGGTTGGCTCCTGGATCGGTTCCAAAACCGATCGAACGCAAGGCACGAAGCGATGGCCCGTGGTAAATCCCCGGCGACGATTCTTGTTCGGGATAACGGACGACCTGTTCGTCGATCCGCAAGTCACGGAGGTGTTCACTCGGAGTGGCCACTATCTGTGAACGGGTGTAAATTCAAAATCGGCTTCGAAGTGCGGTCGCTGTGCCTCCACGATCCGCCCGTCGCGGCGCCGCAAATCGCAAACCAGTCGCCAGTGATCCAAGGCCCCTCGCGATCGCGTTTCATCGAGCAATAGTTCCACCGCGAACGGATCCTGCGTGACCGACTTGAGCGGCGTGAGCGCTCGAAGGCCTCGAACGCTCTGCAGCAGACTGGGGTTTCCGGTTTTTTCTACCTCGTGCAACCATGCCGCTTCGGACAGTAACTCAAGCGCGACGACCATTGGCAACGTCGGGCGATCACTCACACGATGTTCACTGAGGAATGCGTCACGAACTGGATTCAAAGTCACAACATGGTTTGTTTGGGGTTCTTGTGACTTCAACACATCGTCCCAGCGTTTCTCACGCAACAAGAGCGGCGTGGCAAAGGGGCGGTCGTCTTCGCCAACCGGAATGAACTTTCGAATGTAGCGTCGGTCGGTGATCAACACTTCGCTTCGATCGCCTCCATGCGAAAACTCCGCGAGGAAATGCTGCAAGCCTTCGGCAGCCGGCATGAAATTCATGCCGATCATGTCGAGTGCCAGTTTTGCTTCGGGCTTGGTTGCCATTCCCACATCACCCCAAGCATGCCAATGGAATGTCAGGCAGCGCGGCGGGTCGTTTGTCGAGGATTTCGCGCAGCGGCTGGCTCGCTTGCGGCCCAAGTCACCGATCAACTTTGCCAGCATGTCGTTGGCCGCCGAGTAGTCGGTGTGCCCATTGGCTCCGAACCGACCGCTGATCGAACCGAATCCGACGAACCACTCCAGTGGATCGTTCCGCGTTGCATGCGCCAGCGCAATCGTCCCGTCGATCTTGGCGGATAAGCACTGCCGCACTTTGTCGGCTCGCTTTCGATCAAATCTAGCGTCTTGGCCCGAGCCGGCTCCCTGAATCACACCACGGATGGGGCCGTCTTGTTTCCGGATTTGATTGACCAACTGCTCAACCGCTTCAGCGTCTGAAATGTCGACACTGTGATACTCCACGGCGATGCGACGTCGTTTGCATTCTTGCAACGTCGCGTCAATCTCGATGGCCTTTTCAAATTGTCGCCAGTGTTTGACAGGATTTTCGCCCGACTGTTGAACCTGACGCATCGTCTCACGTCGCAGTCCCATCCGGTCGCGACGGGCAAACTCCCGTGTCGCCTCGTCCAACTCCGGCGCTGCCGCCATCCCCAGCAAATGGAGCTTGAGCCCATAGCGTTCCGCGAGTGCCATCGATGACATCGCGGTAATGCCCCTGCCGCCACCGGCAACCAGCCAATTGCCGCCTCGGGAGAGTGGAAATCGTGTCGTTGGAAATTGGCGCGAGTCATCCGTCGCGTCGGCCGTTATCCCCAGAGGAGCGTGACGCACGGCAACGCTTGAGCGATTTCCACCTGCCAACGTCACTTCTTCCTCGTAAGACGGCGTGGCAAGTTCGCAGAAGATTTCTTCCACGAGTGAAGTGTTTGATCCCGGTGTGTCGGACTTCGGTGCGGAGTCAATGACCAACATTGGTGTCTCGCGGAAACCGCGCATCCACGCTTCGATCAGCATCGCTTTTGTCAGGCCTGCGAGCGCACCTGACTCACTCGATCGTTGGTCGGATTCATCGAGGGAAATCCCAAAGTCTCCGCCTCCGCGAACGAGCGTGACCAAGCTCGCTCGCGACATCGATTCTTGGTCGATCATCCGCTGCATCCAAAGCTGACACAGCCGGTAGGGTGACTCGATCGCGGCCGTTTTGCGGCGCCGAAATGCCTGGACGTCGTCTACCGCCCACGTCGCTTCAGCATCATGCGGCGAGGTCAGGAACAAGTGCGGCGTTTCGCGGTCTGACCAAATCGACTGAAGCGTTTCCTCCAATTGCGGCACACCACAGGGTGCAACGGCATGCACCTCCACATCGTTTCGCCGCAGCTGACGGGTAAGTTCATTGGCGATCGGATTTTCGCCATAAACGATCGCCGCTCCGGAGAAACGCGGGACGTTTGGCATCCGATCGAGTCGAGGCGATTTCGCCATCCGGAGTGCGAATCGGTGTGTCCCATCGGCAGGAACATCCGGTGCGACATCAGCCGGATCTGCTACCGAATCCGTTGTTCTGAAATGGCTTTTTTTTTTCACCGGCAACGATTCGTTTGCCGCGCCGGCGGGACCATCGGCAGCGGCGCGTCCATCGGCAGCGGCGTTTCCGGACAATTGTTGCAAGATGAACTGATGGATCGAATTCAATGTCGGGAAATCCGCGAGCCGGAGGTCCGACTGTTGCAGCGGTGGCAAATCAAAGTGCTGTTCCAGCTCGCCGAGCAACTGCGCACGCTTGATGCTATCGATGCCGAGCTCGGATTCGAGGTCCGCATCCATCTCGATGATGGACTCGTCGTAGCCCGTTTGATCGACCACCAAGTCGATCATGAGCTGCCGCAGGGAATCACTGTCTTTGAGATCACTGTCTTTGAGATCACTGTCTTTGAGATCACTGTCTGCCGTGACCGCCGATTCGTTTGTGAACGAGGGGGGATTTATGACGGACTCGACGTCCGAATTCGATTTTGGGATGAGAGCCAAAATGTCGTTCATGGATGCGAACTGGGCCAGCTTGATTTCTTCCGGTGACACTTCACAGTCAGCCCATTGCAGCAATTCACCGATCAGCTGGGCACGCTTGATACTGTCGACGCCCAACTCCGCTTCGAGGTCGGCATCAAAGTCGATGATCTCCGGTTCGTAACCGGTGAGATCGACAACAAGATCGAATAAGAAATCGCGCGCCGCATTCGCCGAGTTCGTCGTCGTGGGAGACGAGGGCGTTGAGCTTGCTTGGTCTTTCACGTCCGCAACGGGCATCGTCACGGGTGAGTTGACAGGAGCTTGATGGGGCGTGGTTCTTTGCGAGGGCATTGCGGATCGCAACGCCGGCGCAGCGGAATCGTTGACGGAGGGTTGAATTCGTCGGCCACGACGGGTGACATCAACGACTTGGAAACGATTCGCCGGTTTTACCACGGCGTGTGGTTTCGAATCGAATGTGTCCGCCATCGGTTTCGGCTGTGTGACGGATGTTGATATTTGGGGAACAGGCATCGAACCGCCGAAGCACGCCGTTGCCAGTTCGATCAAACGGGAAGTCACATGTGGTGGAAGATTCGGATGGTCCGCCGAGAGGCAGACCGCTCTGCCGGATAGCGTTGCATTCGCGAGTCGCGTGAGGATGTTGTTCGGGCCGACTTCGATGATCAGCCCACACCCGTCCTCCACCAACCGATTGAGGGCGGATGCAAAACCGACGGGCCGAATCAGCTGGTCGACCAAGTTGTGACGAATGTCCTCCGGTTCGGCCAGATATCGGTTCGAGATGGCAGACAGATAACCACACGAGGGCGGCCGCAACTTCGTTGAACGCTGCGCGACCTTGAGCACATCCCTGGCGGCTTGCATGTCGGGGGTGTGAAATGCGGCCGGAACGGAGAGCCGAACGGCGGCCAGGCCGGCTTGGGAAAGTTCCGCCTTTGCCGTCGCAATCTCCGCGGGAGTGCCCGCGATCACAGTTTGTAGTGGGGCGTTGTGATGGGTGATCACGCAGTGGCTGCCGGAAGCTTGCAGAACGGACAAGACACGTGAAGGTTCGCTTCGGATCGAAAGCAATTCACCCCGAGGTCCGCCGTGCAGCGTCACGGCTTCACTTCGTGCACGGGCGAAACGAATCGCGTCTCGCAGGCTCATCGAACCGGCCACCCAAGCCGCCGTGCACTCTCCGAAGCTGTGTCCCAGAACTACGTCCGGTCGCAAGCCTCGACGGCGGAGTGAATCAACCAATGCGGTGGAAGTAGCAAGCAACCAAAGTTGCGTCCACCAGATGTCTTTGCCGAGTAATTGATTGGGGTCCGCCAATCGATGTCGGACCGCCTCCAACCCGAGGGACTGTAGTTGGGAATCAAACGCATCGATCGAACTCCAGCAATGCGGATCAAATTCAAACGCGGCCGGTGCCGAGGCGTATTGCGAGCCTTGACCGGGGCAGAGCCACGCCGAGCGCGATCCTACTTCAGGATCCAAGTTTCCGCTGGCCCGTCGGTAGAATCCGGCGTTCTTTACAGCCGCCTGAGCGCCGTGACGAGAATCGAATTTTGTCAGCAAACCCAGCAGCTCACGCGCGGTCGCTGATAACGCCTCCATTGAATCGCCGACCAAGACCGCCTGGTCTCGCATCGGGTTGAATGGCAAGTCGTGCTCTTTCGAGGGGACTGGATCAGACGTGATTTGTTCAAGCCGGTCAATGAGTCCCTCGGTCGTTTCGCTTTCGATTCGAACCGTCAGGACGTCGTCATTGACCACGGGAGAATTCATCACGTTATTGACCAGCGTTCGTGGAGTCGACTCCGTCCGAGTTGACTCAGGTTTCATGACATGCTTCCCGACTTGGTAACCGATTTGATATCCGTCCGATGCCGTTTCTCGAACGTGCGTCGGACTCACGTCGGCTACGGTTGCCGCAATCGCTTGGAGCAAGCCGTGTCCTCCGCCAAGGTGTCCGATCTGCGATGCCAAACGGCTCGACAGACTCGACGATTGGCCCGACGGCGGTTGTGCCTCCTGCCTTCGCGCCGACGTGACTTCATCGGTATACGATTCTTTCCAGCCATCAATCACGCCCAGAATCGGGCGATCCGATTTTTTCGCGTCACGCAGTCGTTGAAGAAACACGACCCCCACACCTTCGCATGGAAAACGACGATTGGAATCTTCTTCAATCGCAGGATCGGTCGGTCCGAGTGGATTGGCAAGCCGACCGTTGTTGTAAAGTTGCTCGAATGCGACCAGATCCATGGACCGACCGGCGGTACCGCAAATGACCATGTCGAGGCTGCCGGAGGCGAGCTGTTCGGCGGCGGTCAACAAGGCCAATCCGCTGGACGATTCGTCGGCATCGACCGCGCATGCTCCACCCATCAAGTCGAATGTTCGCGCGATTCGCGATGCGAGTGTGCTTGCCGTGAAGCCACCCGTTTCATCCAGCAACGCCGGATAGGCCTTCAGTGCCGACTCGCGAAATTCCTCTGCCCAGCGATCGGCGAACCGTTCATCCAAACCACTTTCCATGGCGGCACGACGAATCTCCCTTATGATCTCGGGGAGTCTCAAACCGATCTGCAATTCGTTGCTAAATTGACCACCGAACATCGTCCCGATGACGACGGACGTACGCTCACGGTCGATGGTCCATTCGCCGCCATCAAACTCGTCTGCGGCCTGCCGAACGGCTTCGATCAACATCAGCTGCGCCGGGTTCGCATTGGCGACCAGCTTGGGCGGGATGCGATACGACTGGGCGTCAAACTGAAAACGTTCGATGTAACCACCGACCGCGTGGGGAATGCCCCTGCCAGGGGACGCATCCGGTCGCACGCCGATGGGCAACCTCTTGCCGGTTGCGGGATTGAATTCTTGTGGCCAACGATCCTCGGGTGCCTGCCGTAGTACCGAACGGCCGTTTTGCAGAAGAGCCTCGAGGTCGTTCAAACGGCTTACCGATGGAAGCACGAGACCTCGTCCAACAATCGCCAGTGGTTCGCGTTCCGGCTTACGCCCCGACGATGCGACCAAACGAGCTGCGGAACGCTCGCGAATCACCGCGTGCGCATTCAAACCACCAATGCCAAAAGCATCGACGGCGGCCGTTTTCGATTCTCTGTCGGGTACGTTGGGCCACGGTTCCGTTTTGGCCACGACCCTCAACTTCGATTCGTGCCAGGGGAATGACTCGGTCGGTTGTTCAAAATGGATGGACGGCGGAATTGCGTTTCGTCGCATGGAGATCAGGCACTTCACCAGCCCGACCATCCCGGCCGCTTCCAGCAAGTGGCCGAGATTGCTTTTCACGCTACCGATCGCAAGGGGAGCCGAACGGTGTTGGCTCAGCCGATTCAGGCTTTCCAGTTCCGTCGCATCACCGACTTGTGTGCTCGTGGCGTGGCATTCGAGATAATCGAGAGAAAGCGGCTGGTCGTCGGTCGCTCGACGAATTGCCAGCGTTTGACCTTCGCTACGTGGCGCCCAAAGTCCCTTGCCTTTTCCGTCTGAGGAAACTCCCACGCCCACCAACTCCGCCAGAATCGGCATGCCGCACTCGTGCGCGACATCCGCGCGAGCAATCACGACGGCGACGTAACCTTCGCTGCTCACCAAGCCACTGGCTCGCTGATCAAACGGGAACGAGCCGGTCGCGCTGCAGGCCTGTGTCTTTGAAAACAACGCCAAGTTGTCGACGTTGTTGTAAGTCGCACCTCCGACAATGGCGACGTCCAACGATCCGCCTCGAATGGCTGATGCGGCGTGTTGCAGAGCGATCAATGACGAAGAGCACGCCGCATCAATGACTTCACGTCGCCCTCGAAAAGCCAGCAGCCGGGCCGTTAATGAAGCTGCCGCGTAAGCGTTCATCTCGGGGCCACCCTCTCGGTTCCGTGAAGGGCGATTTCTTTGAATCGCATCGACAACGCGATGCCTCACGGCGTTCCGGGTCGAAGCATCGATGGGGAGAATCGAATCATCTGGTTGGGCCAAGAAACGCGTCGCTGCCGGAGCAAGCGTCGCAAGCGCCAGGTCGCCTCCGTGTTCGGTGCCTCCGCTGTGTCCGACAAACACACCCGCTCGGTGGCCGTCGAACGCGTCGACTTCGGTTGGCCACCGGTCTCCGAGGACCGAGCGCATCGCGGACGCGGCGACCCTTGCAAACTGGCGATGGGTAATGTCGAAGTCGCCCAGTTGCGAGATCCGCTCATCGACACTCGGATCCAAGACCGCCGCGTCGACCCAACCCCCAATCTCCGTGTAGGTCTTGCCGTGCAAGCCGGGCTGGCGGTCGAAGTAAAGTTCTCGATCCAGTCGTTCTTTTGGCAAGACGCCGATCGCGGAGCGGCCTTCAAACAACAGCGTTTCAAAGTCTCGCCAGTGGTTGACTCCACCAGGCAGTCTCACATCGAACCCACAAAGAACGATGGTGTCGTCTGGCGTTTGAGGAACGTCCGCTCCGGCTGGTTTTGGATGGACCTTGTTTCGCCGCCCCATGGATGGCGACGGTGAAGGACGTTCGTTGGTTGTTTTGGAAGTGGGGTCTTTGGGAGGACGATTGGGTGACGTCCAGTTGTCAATCATCTCCAGCAGACTTGTCTCGTTGATTGCTGGCGGCCGCGGCAAAGACAGACGTTCGATCAGTGAATCGATCTGCGTTCGATCAAACGACGGGTCATCTCGAAAGTACGGGCGAAACGTCTCGACAAAGGGTGCCGCCAACTCATCCATCGAAATGTCTCTCGCAGGCGCGTTTCGCCGAGCGAGCTTGGCTGGCATGGACTGATGAAAGGCACGATCAAGTGCATCGATACGCGTTCCAAGTTCCGCCGTCAGATGCAACGTCTTGCCGCCAACCCAAGCATCGATCTTTGATTCGCAGACAACACTCGAGATCACATTTGCAATCCAGTGAACGTCGACCAGGTTTTTGCATTCGTCTCCCGCGAATCCCAGGTTTCGCATCCAATCGCCTTGCCGTGGCAAACCGAACCGACCTGCAAGGAGGCGGTACATCGCGTGTGCGCCATAGATGGTTCTGTCGGATGACACCGGTGTCAGCCCGAGAGGGTCAACCACGATTGACGGACGGAAGACCGTCAATCGACTTCGCGAGTCGGCTTGCCATCCCTGCCGAAGAATCGTCTCGGCTTGGACTTTGCTGCGTTCGTAATCGTTGGCAAAATCCTGACCGACATCCAAGTCCGACTCAAGAACTTTGCCGGAGCGCGTCCCGCAAACATACGCGGTGGATACGTGATAGAGCCGGTTCACTTCACAGGCACGGGCTACGCGAAGGACTTCTTCGGTACCCGCAACGTTTGTGCGAAAAGGCTCGTTGTTGGAGTTTTCGGATGCGGGTGCAAAGCTCAAACTCGCCGCGCTATGAAGGATCGCATCGCACTGATGGCGAACCCATTGGAGGTCCTCGCTTTCAAGCCCTAGGTTGTTCGAAAGCAAGTCGCCACGAAAAACGATCGGACGCGGCAGCGACTGTTGCCACGCTGACTCGAAGCGGCAAAGGATCTGCTCGATGCGTTCGTTTGCTGACAGCCGTTTGGAGTCTCGAACGAGAACCGCGCAGCGCTGTCCGCGTGCCAAGCAGCGTGCGAGCACCGCGGAACCGACCATTCCAGTCGCCCCGGTAATCAAGGTCGCTGCGTCGCGAGCAGAGGTCGGCGTGGGCTCGGGTTGCATCAAGGATTCTGGAGGAGGCGGAGTAGCGTCAGCGGCATTTCACCTTCGAGAGTCTATTCGTGCAGTGGCGAATGTAAATTGCGACGCGGATTAAACAGGTTGGTGGGAATAGTCCGGTTAGGTCTCTTCAGCTACGGATTCCTCTTCACTGGAATCAGCAATCAAGTGGAGATCCCCTCGCCGTAACTCGTAGATTCGATCTGCGAGTTGTGCCGCCTCGTCCCTTCGGTGTGTGACGTGAAGCGTCGTCATTTTGAGTTGTGACTTCAAATTGATGAGCAGCTCAGTCGTCTGGCGACGGGTGTTCTCATCAAGCGCACTCGTCGGTTCGTCCAAGAGCAGCACGGAAGGCTCGAACACAAGGGCTCGTCCGATCGCAACACGTTGTGATTCGCCGCCGCTGAGTGAGCGAACGTCACGTGACAACAGAGGTGTCAGTCCCAGTTGTTCGGCGAGTTCATTGACTCGGTTTCGAGTCACCGACCTCTCCGCGCCGCGAACTCGCAACGCGAAGGCCAGATTTTCGAAGACGTTCAAGTTCGGAAATAACGACCGGTCCTGCGGAACGTAGCCAATCCCTCGCGAGCCCGGCGGTGAGGTCGTGACGTCTTTGCCGCCGAGTCGCACCGAACCGGACGAGGGTTTTCGCAGCCCACAAATGACTTCCAACACCGTCGTCTTGCCCGCACCGTTGCCACCCATCAGAACCGCTTCGCCTCCGGACGGAACGGTCAATGAAAGGCTCTCGAGTTGAAAGTCGCCTTGGGAAACACTGATTCCTTGCAGTTCGATCATCGACTTAGCTTCGTCCCGGCGAGACGAAGGACCAATAGCACCGCCGTCGCCATGGCAACCATCAAGAGGGAGACGGCGACTGCGGCATCCAATTGCCCCACCGAAAGTTCCAAGAAAACACTGGTCGAGAGGACCTCGGTTCGCATACGGGTCGCGCCGGCGAAAACGAGAATCGGGCCAAACTCACCCAGAGAACGTGCCCAGGCAATCGCCGTTGCCGCCACCAGCCCGCGACTGGCCTGCGGCATTGCAATCCTCAAAAACGCTTGGCCACGTGTGCATCCGAGTGTCCGCGCAATGTCTTCGCCTCGAGGATCGATTTGGTCGAACGCCACTCGCATCGTACGCACCGCGAACGCGGACGCCACGGTGAATTGAGCGAGCACGATCGCCGGCCAGTGATGCGTCACGCCGATGCCCACTGTTTGCCGAATCCACTCTTCCAAGCTGGAAGAGCCGGCACCGAATAGAGAGAGTGGCTGATGAAAGAGAATCAACAGGCTCAGCCCCAGTACCAGCGGCGGCAGAACCATCGGAATGTCAACCAACGCTTCGATGATCCAGCGGCCTCGGAATTCAAATCGCGACAAAAGGTAGCCCAGCGGTGTCGCGACCCACAAAGAGAGAATGGCTGCCGTGGTGCAGGTCAAAAGGGTGAGCTCAATGGAGGATCGGATCTCCGGCTTGGCAACGGCTTCCAAGAAAGCACTCGGCGAAACGAAACGAACATCCGCGATCAGTAGCAACAAGACGAGCAGCACATAGCATGATGATAGACCGCCGGTGACCGCAAAAAACACCGCGTCGCTTTTTCGTTTCGGCGCACTGCGATCACCCATCGACTTCGTCACCTTGTTGCAACGACGATTCGATGGCGGATGATCGGCCATTGGGAAGCTCCTCCACGTCAAAACCATGTTTTCCGAAAATCCATCGCCCTCCTTCATCGGATGCGAGGTACCGCAGAAATCGGTTTCCGGCTTCCGTTTGATCCGACCAACGCAGCGTCCCCGCCGAAACCAACGAGCGTGCCGTGGCAAGTTCATCGAACGAGACCGTCTGAAGCTGTGGGTAGCTGACGGCAACGGCGTCGTAGACCAAACTCACGTCGGCAGCACCAACGGCAACATCATTCGCAGCCTCGGTCACCGTGGTCCGCTCGGCGTCGGCCGCATCATCAAGTGGTCTCCAAAGCTTGCGAGGAATCAACGATTCTCGCACCCGCCGGCCGAGTGCCGACGTTGTGGCACTGGCCATCACCAAGCGGACGTCGTCACGCAGCAAATCATCAAACTGCCGAATTCCCTTTGGATTGCCGGATGCCACCAATGCGACCACATTCATCCGCGCAACCGATTGCGATGTTTCGATCAGGTCTTTCTGTTCGGCAAGCCGCAAGAAGAGTGCATCGGCTGGCAGGTAAACGTCGCCAGTGCGTGAGACCTCTATCGCGGACAGAAGTGACTGGGAAGCCCCATATTGGACCTCGATCTCACAGCCCTCTCGCGCGAGGAAGTCGTCGCGGATTTCGTCCATCGCGGCACGATGGCTCGCGGCACAGAAAACGAGTAAGGGTTGCATCCGACCCTCCCTCGAATCGCGAACCACGAGTCGAGCGACGACCGAAAGGAGTACGGCGACTGAAACAAGCATCCAAACGACGGAGCGAGCCATCACGTTCGCTCGCTTCGCCGCGGGTCTAGCACATCGCCAAAACTCGGCGGGTCAAAGAGCGACAGATGCCCCCTCTTGGGATACGGCCGTTCCGCTGCCTTGTCAGCCATCGATCGTTGCATCGATGGTCCAGTGGCGATCGCTCGTGATACGAATCGCTTCTTTTGAAATCCCCAACTCGCCCACCATTGTCTCAAGTTCGGATTCGCTAAGCGCGGCATGCAGGGACTGTCGCAGCAGTTGCTGCGCGACCGGGGGTTCGCTCGAAGCGTGTTTTTCAACGAGGGCTTCGACGGAGGGCTCATCGACCGGACGGAGCAGATCACGCAGAAACAACCTGCCGCCGGGTTTGATCAGAGCGAGAGCGTCTTGAAGTACCGTCGTCGGTTCGGGAAGGTGATGGAGGAGCGAATTGGAGATCAGTGTCTGGCAGCTCTTCGGCTCAAAGACGGAGAGTTCTTTGCAGTCAGCGTGTTCGAGAAAGACACGTCCCTGAACACCCCCCATCTCGATTTCCGTTCGAGCGGCTTCCAGCATGTTGATCGAGGCATCGACTGCCAGCACTTCGACCTCTGGATCCTGTTGGCAGAGGAGCACTGGAATCAACCCCGTGCCACAACCAAGGTCAATCACCCGCGAGCCGACCGGTCCACCGGCTAGCAGATCCTCGACGAAGGACTGGTTGACCTCCGCGTGGTTCATCTCGCCGTAGAGCTGCACTTCTTCGGCGTCGTCCATGACTTCAGGTTCCAGCGTTCGGGGGATCATGGGAAACCTAGTAAGGGGCGGAGGGTGGCGATTTTTCGCCGTCTGTGTAAGACTGTGTTTCGAAAAGGGCAAGCAAACTGGATCGGCGTTACCCAGTAATTGCGGCCACGCAGGTTACCTTGCCGGAAAATTTGGCGTAACTGTTACCACTTTCGCGGACTCGTCAACTACAACTACTCCCGTCGGAGAACCGACTGGACCGGTTTCGCGGGATAGCTAGCCTGGGGCGACAAACGACGCGTCAGCCGGTTTGCACGGACGGCCACCGCGTCTGCGATCCTGCCGTCCCTTACTTTGATAAGTCGACACCCTCGTGAATCCCAGTAACGAAATCGAAACCCCTGAGCGTGGCTCCGCATCATTCTCGGAGACTTCCTATCAGGCATCCGGCAATCACGCACCCTTGAATCGAAGTTCGTCGGCCCGTGATTGGAGCATGGTAACGCCTGGCGATGTCATTCGCTCGGTGCTGTCCAAAACGCCTTCTGTTTTGTTCATCGCCCTGTTGACGTCCGTCGCAGTGGTCGGCATTGCGGTCGCACTGCCAAATCGTTACGCCAGCGATGGAATGCTGTACGTGCGTCTCGGACGTGCGGCACTTTCGGCAGACCCAACGGCGCTGCAGTCCGCTTCGGGTGGGGTCTCGATTCAAGAGAACCGTAGTGCCGAAGTGATCAGTGTTTCCGAGATGCTGTCCAGCCACGAGATTGCCGCGCGGGTGGTCGATCAATTGGGGGCGGATCGAATCAATGCCCCTCGCACCTGGATCGACCGGGCAATGTTGAAACTGCAAGATCTGCCTCTGGGCGGTGGAGGGGGTGATGTCCCCGAAGGACTGAGCGTAAAAGAGTACGAGCTACAAATCGAGCGTGAGGAGGCGATTCAGAAAATCCACAAATGGATGCATGTCACCACGCCGAAGAACGGTTACACCGTTGCGATCTCGACCCAAGGGCCCGACCCGCTCTTGATGCAAGCGATTACACAAACGGTCATGAATCGCTACACCAGCTACCACGTCGAGGCGCACCAAACCGACGGGTCGGTCGAGTTCTTCGAACGCCAAGTTGCCGAAAGTCAGCAAGCTGCGATTGAAGCACGAGACGAACTGCAACGTGCTCGAAGTGAATCCGGATGGATGAGTCTTGGTTCCGCCGAATCCACCCTTCGCGATCGCATCATTCAACTTGAGTCGGCCTTGGACGAAGCCGAAAGTGAATTGGCCGGCACGAAGCAGCGATCGATCGCACTCCAAGAAAAACTGGCATCCACCGAACAGTGGATCCCAATGGAAATCACCAAGGGGATCGCCAATGCGGCGGGTGACTCGATGCGTTCGACATTGTTCGGCGAACAAGTACATGAAAGCGAACAGCTCGCAACCCTGAAGCCAAATCATCCCAAGTATCGGCTGCTCGAAGAGAAGATGACGCGATCATCTGAAATCGTCACCGACGAGTCAGCCGATCGGCAGCAAACACGCGAAGCCATCAACCCGACTTGGCAGCAGCTCGAAAGTGAATTCTCGCTCGCTTCCGCGTCCGCCGAAGGCTTGCGTAGCAAATGTGAATCGTTGAGTGCGAGCCTCGCCGAGGCGAACAAAAGCCTGCAGCAGATGAATCGAGACGCCGTCAAGCTGGCTCGTTTGAAATGGCAAGCGGACATCGCCGAGGAAACACTGATCGGGCATGCAAAGAGTCTTCAAGATGCTCGCGTGCGATCCGAATTGGACCGACTCAAAATGTCCGACGTCTCGGTCATCCAGGACGCTTCACTGAAACTGAAAAAGGTTGGTCCGCCACGCGCCCTGATCGCGATCGCGGGCGGTCTTTTGGGCTTGGGACTGGGTGTTTTTCAGGCGATTCTGCGCTGCCCGGTCGCGGAACCCAGGAACACTTCCATGGGGTCGTTTACGACGTCGACCCGAGTCGATGCCGGTCAGCCCGACAACGCTGCCGCCAGGCCCCATCGCGACCGAATCCCGGTCCCATCGGGGACGGCGACCGAGACACTTGCCACCGAAACAAACTCGAGTAACGACCTCGCGGCGCACAGCCGCACACTGCCGCGTTAGGTGCGGTGAACTGATTGATTTGACAACTTGGACGACGCGGGGCCGGAATGCCCGCTTACAACACGATGCCCCACCGCAGGCTCGAGGATCGAGTCTCGCGGATAATATTCACGAGGTGCCCGGTGTTCGGTGCGCTTTTAACAAGACTAAGATCCAATTCGGCGATTTCCCGTGATGGGGAATCGTTGCTTCTTTCTCGAACCGACTTCAATCGCGAAATCGCCCGGGAAAGAATTCGAGCGACACGACGTCAGATTCCGTTTTGTGTTGTTTCACTGAAGTTACTTGGTCACAAACAATTTTCCCAACGTCGACGGACGTTGATTCGACTGCTGCATCGCAACGTGCGCCTGACGGATCTGAAAGCCGACCTGGGCCGCAACCAGCTTTGCATCCTTTTGGTCGATACGCCCGAATCGGGTGGTCGAACCGTCGTTGAACGCTTACGCGGTCTTTGCCAATCGCGTGGGATCGAGGTTCAGTTTTCACTGCGCGTGCACCAGACCGATGACTCGGATGGACACGAACCACCTCAGATGCCGATGGGTGGTGGAAAGCGAAGACGCGAAGATCAGCCGCACGAGTCGGCTTGGGCCTCACACGACGACGACTCTTCGGACGCCGTCTATTCGGCCGAGTCTGTTCCTCATGCAATGGCGACGGTGGTTGTCCCGCGTTCGAAGCGACGTGTCAATGATTCGTTGATGCCAGAAGCCCGTGTCGATCAACTGCAGGACACCGTGCGATTGTCCAGCTCTGAAACGCAGTCAGTACGTCGTTTGGATGCGGCAGTGGGGCAGAAACGATCCGACGAGTTTTGCTTTCTCAAAGAAGCGAACCCGTCGATGGGACTGTACCGGCGCGGACTCAAACGATCGGTCGATCTGATTGCTGCGTCCGCCGGACTGGTTGTCGCCAGCCCGGTGCTGCTGGCCTGTGCGATTGCGATCAAGTTCACCAGTAAAGGGCCGGTGTTTTTTCGGCAGCAACGTGAGGGTCGCGGCGGACGCGCGTTCACGATTTTTAAGCTTCGCACGATGATTGTCGATGCGGAGGAACAACAATCGGAGCTTCGCGAGCAAAGTCACCGTGACGGACCCGCGTTCAAAATCAAACACGACCCGCGCGTCACTCGCGTCGGTCACTTTCTTCGCAAGACTTGCCTGGATGAGCTGCCCCAACTGATCAACGTGCTCAAAGGCGAGATGTCGATGGTCGGACCGCGCCCGCTTCCATGGGGCGAAAGCCGAGCCTGTGACCCGTGGCACCGGCGCAGACTCGATATCAAGCCCGGTATGACTTGTCACTGGCAAGTCAACAAGGCTGCCGCCGAGACGTTTGACGAATGGATGCGGATGGATCTTCGCTACGTCGACCGCCAAAGCACCTGGAAGGACCTCCGCCTGATGGCACAGACACTTTTCGTGCCGCTTAGCGGGCGAGGGAGTGAATAGTAGGTTCACGTGAGCACCACGTTAAATCCAAGTCTTGCAATGCGGAGGGGGCCGCAAAGCGAACTCACCGAGAACACGTCCTTGACGTCCAAGATCGACAGCCGAGTCGTTTTTCTGACGCACTATATCCCGCCTTATCAGGTGCAGGTGTTGAAAGCGATTGCGGAGCGAGTCCGGGATTTCAAGGTCCTTTTGAGCACCCCGATCGAACCCAACCGTGATTTTGAATTGGATTGGGGCGGGCTGGATGTCACCGTTCAGCGAACGATCACCTTTCGAAGACGTTGGCGGCATCGTGGGCAGAACACGGCGCTGCAATTCGACGACCCGCTTTACGTCCACTTGCCCATCGATACAACAAAACAACTCAAGCGATTTTGTCCCGACGTGGTCATGTCGCTCGAGCTGGGTGCACGCTCGTTGGGCGCCGTTCGATACGGCCAATTAACCGGTTGTCCCAGCATCTTGTGCACGTACATGAGCGAGCACACCGAGACCCATCGCGGCCTGCTACGAGAGCGTGTGCGAAGGTACCTCGTGCGAAAGGCAGATGCGATCACGTACAACGGCCCTTCCTGTCGCAACTACCTTCGGTCAATCGGTGCGGTGGACGACCAACTGTACCGACTGTCCTACGCCGCAGATGATCGAACCGTGTTCAAGGGTGCCGTCGAGCGAGACGATATCGCCACACGATCTCGTTTGCTCTATGTCGGCCAGTTGAGTGAACGCAAAGGCATTCTGCCGATGCTGCAACAAGTCTCCGACTTCTGCCGCGAGCGTCCCGATCGATCGATTGAACTGCGTCTCGCCGGTCAGGGGCCCCTTCGCGACCAGGTGGCGGATTTCGCTGTGCCGAATAATCTTTCGGTGCGGTTGCTGGGTAACATTCCACCATCGAATCTGGCCGATGAAATGGCGAATTGCGGTGCAACGATCGCATCAACACTCGCCGACGAGTGGTTACTCGTTGTCAACGAAGCCTTGCACGCCGGACTGCCCGTGATCGGCAGTCGCTACGCTCAAGCGGTGACGACGTTGATCAACGATGGAGAAAATGGGTGGGTTTATGACCCGGTCAATCCCGCATCGCTTCACGCGGCACTCGATCAGTACTTTTCCATGGACAGCGGAGAAGCGAGTCAGCTTTGGGAGCGATGCCAAGCTTCGATTCGACACTGCACGCCCCCGTGGGCCGCATCCGAAGCGGTCCAGGCCATCGCTGATTTGACCGCCTCGAGAGCTTCTGCTGCTGGGCCTTCTGCCAGCCATGAGGCTTCGTCATGACGGTGGCCAGTCTATCGCTCGACTTCGATAACAAGTGGGCGTACCTTCGCGCGGCCGGGCGTGAAGATTGGGAACAATCCAGCAGTTATTTGCCAGTTGTCGCTCAGCGGATGGTCGACCTGCTCGGCGAGCTTGAATTGCCGCTCACCGTCTTTGTGGTGGGCCGAGACCTCGAGCGAGACGGCGATATTCGCGCTGCCGAAGCGTTTCAACGCCTTCCTCGAGCGGAGTACTGCAACCACTCCACGAATCACTTGCCTTGGATGCACACGTTGAGTGATGCGGAAATTCACGACGAAATCAAAACCACACACGACCGCATTGAAGATCAACTGGGGCAACGTCCACGTGGGTTTCGAGGACCAGGATTTTCCTGCCCACCGGAAGTGCTGCGGGTATTGCAGTCACTTGATTACACGTACGACGCTTCCATTTTTCCAACGTCAATCGCGCCGATTGCACGTGCCGTGTTCCTCGCTCGTACTCAGTTGAAGGGTGCCGAGAAAGAACGCGCCAAGAAACTCTACGGCGGGTTCGCTTCCTTGCGACAACCCAATCGCCCGTTTCAACGCGCAGTGGACGATCAATCCCTTTGGGAAGTCCCCGTCACGGTGATGCCTTGGACACGGTTGCCCATTCATTTCAGCTACCTCACGTTCTTGGCAAGCTTTTCGGTGCTCGCCGCCAAGGCCTACTTTCGGGCCGCACTCCGCCTGTGCCGGATCACCCGGACACCGCCATCGCTTCTCTTGCATCCACCGGATTTTATGGGCCGCGAAGACGACTCGGACATGGCGTACTTTCCGGGCATGAAAGTCAGCCGCAACGAGAAGCTCGAATTTGTTCGGTGGGCGCTGACTCATTATTCCAAAAGCTTTACGGTGGTCACGATGATCGACCAGCTGTCTTCCGCTGATTCATCGATTCCCGCCGGCCGACGCCGGATACCAAGCGTGACCGGCAACCAACCTGATGCGGTTGATGATGGCACCTTGAGCGAACCAATTTCGGAGACAACGGCGACATGATCGATCTGGGAAAACACAACGTGCTCGGTATCGGTGTCAACGCGATCGACTACGAAGCCGCCGTCGACAAAGTGATCACCGCGGGCAAGTCGGGGCACCCGATGGCTGTGACGGCGCTCGCCGTGCACGGGGTGATGACGGGCGCGAACGATCGCGAGCATCGCTTTCGCTTGAACGAGTTTGACCTGGTTTGTCCCGATGGACAGCCCGTGCGTTGGGCGCTGAACCTGCTGCACGGCTGCGGACTGGACGACCGGGTCTATGGCCCCAATCTGACGCTTTATCTTTGTGAGGCGGCTGCCAAAGAGGGCGTTCCCATCTTCCTTTTCGGTGCCACCGATGAAATGCTCAGTCGGTTCGCGTCGGAGCTGCAAAAGAAGTTCCCCAAGCTGCAGGTCGCTGGCAGCCGCTCGAGCAAGTTTCGCACGCTCAGTGAAAGTGAACGTGACGCGTTGGCAGATGAGATCAATGCAAGCGGTGCCGGCATCTGTTTTGTCGGGTTGGGATGCCCGCGACAAGAAGTCTTTGCCTACGAGATGCGCGATCGTGTTAACATGCCGCTGATCGCAGTCGGGGCCGCCTTTGCATTTCACGCCGGCATGCTCTCGCAAGCACCACCGTGGATGCAGCGTCATGGGCTGGAGTGGTTGTACCGCATGATCCGTGAACCGCGTCGACTGTGGAAACGATACTTGACCACTAACCCGGCCTTCTTAACGCGACTGGCACTCCAGAAGATTGGACTTCTGCATCGTCGTCGCGACCTCGGGGTTCGCCCAGGGAAAGAAGTCCTTTTCGGATGATCGAAACGGAATGACTACCGATCCATTTGTACCTTTCCCGGACGTCCCAACACTGCAGCAGACGGTCACGGACGACTTTTGTGAGCTCGCCAAACGTTGTGTCCAAGAAAACGGAGTCTTTCGCGTGTCGCTCTCCGGGGGCTCCACGCCACGCCGCGTTTACGAAATGCTTGTCGATCGAGATCTCCCCTGGGAGCAGATTCACTTGTTTTGGGGCGATGAACGGAACGTGCCCCACGACCACGACGACAGCAATTACAGGATGGTGCGAACGGCACTGATCGACTCGATCAAGATACCGGCGGAGAACGTTCATCCGGTACCGGTCGAGGTGGATTCGCCAGAGCGGGCCGCAGCGAACTATGAACAAATGTTGCGAACGCATTTTCCCACTGGATCGCCCCAGTGGGACTTGGTGCTCCTCGGGATGGGCGACGACGCACACACCGCGTCACTCTTTCCGCAGACAGCGGCGATCGACGTGCAGGATCGCTGGTTTGTTGAAAACTGGGTCGAGAAATTCGATGCGTATCGATACACGATGACCTATCCGGCCATCGAAGCTTCGAATGAAATTTGGTTCATCATCACCGGTGCCGCTAAGCGTGACGCCCTTCGCCAAGTGCTGCATGGATCTTCCGATATCGCTCACTATCCGTCGCAACGGATCAAACCCTCGCGTTGGTTCGTTGATGCGGCCGCGGTTGGTTAGCGTCACGGGAACAAATTCGAGACGTAGGACAGACTTCCAGGCTGTCGTTTAATGGGAACAGGTTTGAAGTCGGTCCTGCTGATTGTTCCCCCAGCGACCGGGGCGTGGTTGCGGGCGAACGCTGAAACAGAGATAAACGGGGTCTCGCCCCTTTCGCTGCGGCCCAACCTTCTTCCTGATCTCCCGTGAAGCAAGTCAACGAACGAATTGTTGCTCCCGTCGAATCCATCGGCACGGCGGAACTGAGCCAGTGGCAGCCGCCACAAGTTCCCGGCGTCGAATTCGCGGATGAGGCCACCTCAAAAGCTCTGGCGTCACCGACTGATTTTCCATCGCTCGCCGATGCCATCATCGAAGGGGACGTGGTTGCGATCGCGGTCGATCCCAACGTACCGCAAGTGCCTTCGGTGATCCGTGGTGCGTTGCAGGCGATCGCTCAAACCGATGCGTCGCGCGTTACGGTGGTGGTGCGAGATGAAGCTACCGACGAGTGTTTCGAATCGATTCAGAACGCCGCCAAACCGCATTTGGTGGTGCGTCATTCGTCCGACCAACGTCAGGCGCAGAGCTACCTTGCGGCGGACCTCGATGCAAACCCGATTTATCTCAGCCGAGAATTGGTCGATGCCGATTTTGTGCTGCCGATTACTTCGATGCGGCACTCCGCACCCGGACAACGCGGTGATGTAACAGGTATCTTTCCCGCCTTTTGTGATTCGGCCACTCGAAAACGCCAGCATTCGAATCCTGCTGTGAACGGTGAGACGCCGGCAACCACCAAGTCGGGACGAAGCATCGCACAGGAAGTGCCTTGGCTGCTGGGAGTGCAACTGGTTTTGTCGGTCGCTGCGAACCCGGCGGGGGAAGCCGCCACGTTTCGTGCAGGGACGGTCGAGTGTCTTCAACGAGTCGCCGAGGGGTTCTTTTCATCAAACCCGTCCGGGACGTCAATCACTGACGCCGACCTGGTGGTCGCGGCGCTCGATGGCGACGCGGCGCAGCAGACGTGGGAAAACGTCTTGCGGGCGGTGCTCGCGTCCGCCGAACTTGCCGGCGAGTCGAGTACGCTGGTGGTTTGGTCCGAGGTGACTGACGAGCCCGCCGGGAAGATGTTGGAACTCGATCAACCCACCGAAGACTTGCTCGAGCCCGTTGAATCGCTCGGCGAAGAGGATCTGCCGACATGGAATCGTTTCGATGCGTTGGCCCAGCGACTTCGTCCCTTGCTCGAGACTCATCGAGTGATCTTGCACAGTCGACTCAGTCGAGAGATCATTGAGCCGCTCGGCCTTGGCGTCATTGAATCTGCCGGTGAACTGGAAAACCTTTGCAAGGGATTCCAATCCTGCCTGCTGTTGAGGGCGGCTGGTTTTGCTTGCGAGTGATGATTCGCGAGCACCGTGACATCAAGAAGGAAATCGACGTGTCGTCATTCATACCGATCGAACAGGCGTATCACTTTTGCCCGCGGTGTGGTGCCGCTGCGGAGTCGGTCGGACAAGTTCCGTTTCAATGCGGCAAGTGTGGGTTCTCGCACTACTTTGGTCCGGTCGCCGCTGTCGGTGGACTGATCGTGAATGACGCCGACGAACTCTTGCTCGTGAGACGCGCAAGGGACCCTGGCAAAGGCAAGTGGGGATTGCCGGGCGGGTTTGTCGATCGCGGAGAGACCATCGAACAAGC
>JBCBOO010000083.1:0-22312 GCA_039821235.1 Planctomycetota bacterium | reverse complement strand
TGTTGCATCAAGTGCGTTTCGCCAATCATCCACTGAGCACGACCGCGCAGGCTCGCCTTGCCGGCAGACGCACGGACGACCGACTCGAAGTGACGACGCGCGACGGTAAAGTCCGCTTGCCGGACCGCCAGATCGCCTCGCAGCAACTCCACCAGGATTTGTCGTGCTGATGACGAACGCAGGACCGGCAGGGTCTCTGGCGAGCCAACCGATGAATCTCCGATCGCTGATTCCGCACGATCAAGACGTCGCTTGGCTTCCTGCACCGGAGCATGCGCAACGGCAAGCTCGGCGCATCGCAGCAGTGTCGGAAAGTCCTCGGATTCACCCTGATCGACCACTCGTTGCCAGAACTGATAGGCCAATTCGCCGTCACCCTCCCGCGTCAACGCTTCGGCATACAAGCGATCCACATGAACGGATCGAGTTTCCAAGGGCTGGTCGCTGAACTGCTTGGCCTGCGTGGCAAGCATGTGCCAACGCGCGGTTCGTCCCGCCCATCGACACGCGGCTTCCCGAGCCAGTGCGGGAAACCCGGAGTCAATCGGCAAAATCTCGGACGCCAGTGCTTCCGCAGCATGGTTTTCCGAGTCAGCGTTCGGGGCGTCGAGCTCGACCAATACCTGTGTGACGACTTGGCCGGTCGTATCACCACGCATGTGTTTTAACAGCCAACTTCGCTGGTCCGCATCCAGCCGAGTGACGAGCCGCACGAACACTTTCCCTGCGAGCGTCGGCGCGACATTATCGCGTGTGCGATTGAGATCCAGCCATTCCGCTAACAACGCCGTCAAGTCATCAATTGATTCAATGTCGTCGCGTGAAAGCACCTTCAACAACCCTTCGCTGACCTCCACGGAAGTCGGAGCGAGTCGCATCAGGTGCTCAAGGGCCGCGAGCGCCGCGGCGGTTTCATTGCACTGGAGGTGGCACTGCACCGCTAACGCACCTGCGGTCGGCGCATCACCATGCTTGGGAAACCGGCGCATGAACCGTTCCAACTGGCGAGCGGCAGCCTTTTTTTGCTGAGGTTGCATCGCGAGTGACCAGCCCAGCCCCAATTCCGAAAGTGCTACATCGTTAACGCGGCGACGTTGTAACTCGCTGGCGGCGGAATTGGAAAGCAACTCGAGGTTGAGTTCGTAAAATCGATTCGCGTTCTCGGCATCCTCTTTCGTAAGGCAATGCCACGCGGTCCTCATCGTCAGACCCACCAAACCTTCCGCCGTCGCAACGAGTTGGGGTTGATCGCCAAGCACTCGACCAGACTCTTTGATCGCAAGCAGCAACGCCTGCCATTCCTCATGGGTTCGCGTCAGCATTTCGAGCAAGCGGGCGTGGTTGCCTTTTGAAGCCCAATAATTTGCGGTGGCCAACGTCACCAACGCAAATGCCGGCTGATCCGGTTGGGGCTGCGAGTCAAGGAGGGCATCGGATGCAAGTGTATAGAGCCACTCGATTTGCGAGGGGGAAAGCTCCGTTTTCGCGTGCCTCGCCATCGAGATGCAGTCCAGAGCCAGCGCCGCGCTGTTTTCTCGGGTGCGGGTCTCCGCTCGCTCCGTTAAACGATCCAACTGCGAATCCAGGTCGGATGCGGCCACAGTGGACGCCCCGAGTGAAGCGACCATCAGCACGAACAAGCAAGCGCAGCAGACAACGGCGACGTGTCGCGACGTCGAAGACGAACGACGCAGCGGTGTGCGCCGGCATTCGAATGGCTTTTTCGTGAAGTGCATCATGCGCTTGAAAAATCGGCAAAATGAGAGCTACCCCAAAAGCCGGCCTAATCGCAACCCGAAAAGCGGACCCAAGTTGCGCAGAGCGCCAGGATTGCCGTCAAAATCAGCTATCCGAGTCAACGGGTTTCATCTACGCTAACGCGAGGTTTAACGTCCCTTCCTGGCGGACTTCGACAGCCAATTACCCGTCCCTCGCATGCTCAAAGCTCTCGAACTCGCCGGCTTCAAAAGCTTCGCCGATCGCACGCGTTTCGACTTTCCCGATGGAATCACTGTCGTGGTGGGTCCGAATGGCAGCGGCAAGTCCAATATTGTGGATGCGATCAAGTGGGTGCTCGGATCGCAGAGCGCGAAGAGTCTCCGTGGTAAAGAGATGAGCGACGTGATCTTTAAGGGATCACAGACACGTGCCGCGGCGGGCGCTGCCGAAGCAACCATCGTGTTCGAGAACAGTGACGGAAACTTGCCGGTCGACGCGCCGGAAGTCCACGTCACGCGTCGCGTCTATCGCAGTGGCGAAAGCGAGTACCTGATCAATCAACAGGCTGTTCGTCTCAAAGACGTCAAGGATTTGATTCGCGGAACCGGCATTGGGATCGATGCTTACAGCCTGATTGAGCAAGGCAAGGTCGATCGAATGTTGCAAGCCAACGCGAAAGATCGCCGCGCCATTTTCGAAGAGGCAGCCGGAATCAGTCGCTTCAAGGCCAAGAAGATCGAAGCGGAACGACGTTTGGCTCGCGTGCAATCCAACCTCACACGGCTGAGCGATATCGTTGACGAGGTCAACACGCGACTTCGCAGTGTCCGCAGCCAGGCATCCAAGGCCGAACGTTATCGCCAAGCAAGCGAACGGCTGAAAGAGCTTCGCACGGTCGTGGCGTGGAACGACTGGGCAAATCTCAACGAAGAACTGACGCATTGCGAAACCGAACTTGCCGAAGCGGTTGCGACCCAGCAGCGTTTGGAAGCCGAACGCAATGCGATGACGGAAAAACGAAAAGCGGCTGAAGAGGAACAGCAGCAGATCGCGAACGAAATCCGTGAACTGGAGACCACACGACGAGAGCTGCTTTCGCAGTCGGCCACTCTCACCGGAAGGCGAGATGCAGATCAAAACACGATTCGGGAAGTTCGCTCGACGATTGCCGCGGCGCTGTGGAATGTGCGCGGCATCAAACGCGAGAGCCAAGCCGGTGAAGAAACGCTCGCCAATGCGATTTCGGATTCGGAAACGAGCGCCGCCGAACTTGAAAATGTTCGCCGACGGGCATCCGAAGTCCAATCCAAGCGAGATCAAATCCAATCGGAAACCAACGAAGTTCTCAAACGACGCGATCAAGTTCAAAAAGATCATGTTCAGGGAATTCGGGAGCTTTCACAGTTGGACTCCGATCGACAGCAAGCGCAGTCTCAGCTGAAAGAAGCCGAGCGTGCGGCGTCGAGTCTTCAAACGCGGCTGGAACAAGCGAACGAACAACTTTCGCAGGCAACTCAATCTGCGAACTCGAAAGAATCCGAAGTGGAGTTGCTTCGAAGTCAGATCAATGACGCCGAAGCGGCCGTGTCTGCCGCCGAAAAACAAGCCGTAAACAATCGAGCGGAGCTTGATCGGCGAAGTGGTGAGACGGCGGAGCTCCGCGCGACACTGGAAGGTGTTCGGCAGCGTTATCTGGTGCTGGAGGATCTTCAAGAGCGGGGCGAAGGAGTCGCTGGAGGCGTCCGCGAGGTGATCGGCCAGCTTTCCATCGATGAATTGGCCGACGCCGATGGCGTCGCCCACGATGCCGTTGCATCTTACGTTGGCATGGTTGCGGACCTCGTTTCCGCTGATGTCGATGTCGCTCCAATGATCGACGCTGCACTCGGCGAAAAATCGCAGCACCTGGTCGCGAATTCACCGGCTCTTGCCAAAGCCATTCTCGCCGGAGAGATCAATCCGGGCGGACGAGTCGGTATCTTACGAATGGATGGTCTGCCGGACCCACCCGGAGAGAATCCGATTCAGCTCGAAGGACTGCAGGGAGTGGTCGGTCGAGCGGATTTGATGGTCGAGTGTGCGCCCGAGCATCGTCCACTGATTGCCCATCTGTTGTCCTCGACCTGGGTTGTCGAAACGCTCGAAACCGCCGAAAAAATTCGGAAACTGGGCGGCGACGATCAGCGCAGCGTCACGCTTCGCGGGGAAGTCCTTGAGACCGATGGCGCACTGTTGATCGGCCCGACCGGCAGCACCACCGGGCTCGTCAGCCGGCGAAGCGAATTGAACGCGGCGGCCGAGGAAATTGAACGCTACACCTTCCAAGTCTCTGAGAACGATGAAGCGATCGCTCAGTTGGCACGTGAAGTGGATCAGCAGAGTATTGAACACGGAAAACTGCAAATTGCTCACCGCAACCTTCTGTCCGAACTCGCAGCCGCGGAGTCCGACTTACGTCACGCCACGGAACGACAAACCAGCAGCGAACAAAAGCGAGATCAACTCGCCGGCGAACAAGAACAGACGCAAGACACGATCGTTCAAGCGACCGCTACGCTAAAAGCACTCAGCGAACAAACGCTCTCGAAACGCCAAACGCTCGAGCAATTGGAAGCCGAGTCGGCTGACATCGAAGAAACCCTCTCCGAAACACAACAGGCGCTCCAGTCGGCTGGTGAAGAGGTCACAACCGTTTCCGTCGAGCTTGCCCGCGCCGAAGAAAACCATCAAGCGACACTCAAAGAAATCGAGCAACAGCGGGCGGCACAGACGACCCGAGAATCAGCTTGGTCCTCCGCCAAGCAGTCCTCCGAAACCGGATACAGTCGACTCGCCGAGTTGAACGAACGATTGGTGACAACACTCCACGACCTTGAGCAAGCCGATGCCGAGGCTCAAACACTCGATTCAAAGCTCAAGGAATGGATGACGGCTGCAGATCAAGTGCGAGAGCAAAGTCGAGCAATCGCTCAGGCAACCGAGGCAGTCATCCAAAACGCGTCATCGGCATCGGAGTCCGTCCATGCAATCAGCAACCGACGCGACGCGGCAAAACTGCGTCGCTCTGGACTTGCCGAGCGCATCGCGGAAGACTACCAGATTGACTTGGAACACGATGAACCGCCGGAAGAGCTCGCAGAAATCGAAGACCGCAAATCTGTCGATTCGGAAATCACGCGTCTTCGTGAACAATTACAGCGCACCAGCAACGTCAACATGGAAGCGCTGGCCGAACTCGAGGGACTACAAGAACGCTACGATCATTTGAGCGGTCAATACGAAGACCTTTCGGCTGCCAAGGAGTCACTGCAGCGCATCATTGGCCGCATCAATGCGGACAGCCGACGATTGTTTCTGGATACACTGGAAGCGATCCGGCAGAACTTTCAAAAACTCTATCGCAAATCCTTCGGTGGCGGACACGCAGACTTGGTGTTGGAGGAATCAGAAGATCCGCTCGAAGCGGGAGTCGAAATCGTCGCGACGCCTCCCGGAAAACCCAGCTTCAGCAATTCGCTTTTATCCGGGGGAGAAAAAGCTCTCACGGCGGTGGCACTTCTTATGGCGATCTTTCAATATCGCCCCAGTCCGTTCTGTGTCCTTGACGAAGTGGATGCTCCGTTCGACGAAGCCAACATTGGGCGCTTCGTAATGGTGCTCAACGAGTTCTTGGACCACAGTAAGTTTGTGATCGTCACGCACAGCAAGAAAACTATGACGGCCGCAACCACGCTCTACGGCGTAACGATGCAAGAGTCAGGCGTCAGCAAGCGTGTCTCCATCCGATTCGAAGATGTCAGCGACGATGGGGAGATCAACGAAGGCGAAGCCGCCTGATTCCCCGTTCCGAAGCTCATTTGGCAACGCTCGCGTTCTCGAGTGCCGACCGCAACCTGGATTCCGTCGGCATTTGGAAAAGCACGCCCGCGACGCCGAGCACGATCGGAATGAGAAAGATGAAATTTTGGTCGAGGAACATCAAGATTGCATTCAACATCGCGCCCCCCTCGAAAAGAGCTTGACCGATCAGGGTCGATGTAAACAGCGTCTGGGTGGCTGCTTTCGTCACCGGCGGCAGTTTGGAATCCTCACGAATCGGGACTGGAAACGGCGTCTCGGAGGATTGCATGATCTCAGCAACTTTCCGTTTTGACACGGAACGAAGAATGACGCAGGCCGCCACGCAAACCAAGAATTTCCCAAATCCGATGACCACAAAGACCATCGAATCGGCGTCGAGGCGAAAAGCGTTGGAATCGCCGAAGTCCTTTTGACTTGTCATGAATCCAAGAATCACACTGACAGTCACGATTCCCATTGCGAGCGCCAGCGTGATCACCGAACCTGTCTTGGCGACCATCCGAAGTTGCGATAAACCATCGCTCGAGCCACCGGTGGATCCGGTCGCGTACGGATTTTGTGCGGAGTCACTCATCGCATTGTTCCAATCGAGAATTCAATCGACCGCCATTGATCGTCACGTCGGGCGATCTCACCGAACCGACATCGATCACCGACATCAAGTCACGTGAAGCTCTACTATACCGACCACTTCGAATTGCCGCTGCCTCCTGCCCATCGTTTCCCGATGGACAAGTACCGGCGTCTTAGAAAGCACGTGGCCGCGAGCGACGCGCACCGCAACGATGTGCTTTTGGTGCCCCCGGCCGCCACCGACCAACAGCTTCTTACTTGTCACTGTCCCTCTTATCTGGAACGTGTCAAGGCGGGCACACTCTCCAAGGCTGAGATACGGCGAATCGGATTTCCATGGTCTAAAAAGATGGTCGAGCGCAGTCGTCGCAGCACGGGTGCGACGCTCGCTGCGGCGCGGAGCGCGCTGGAAGATGGGATCGCCGCGAACTTGGCCGGCGGTACGCATCACGCGTTTGCCGACGCGGGTGAAGGCTACTGTGTTTTCAATGACGCAGCGGTTGCGATTCGTGTGCTGACCGAAGAGAAACAGATCCATCGCGCGTGCGTGATCGATCTTGATGTGCACCAGGGAAACGGCACCGCATCGATCCTCCGCGAAGATGCGTCTGCGTTCACGTTGTCGATGCATGGCGCGAAGAACTTCCCGATGCGAAAGATGCCCAGCGATCTCGATATCCCGCTTGAAGATGGAACCGACGACCGCACCTACTTGGAAAAGCTCGATGGTGCGCTGCGACAACTCGACGAGACGCATCGTAAACATCAGGCTTTCGAGCTCGCGATTTTCCTCGCCGGGGCGGATCCGTTTGCCGGTGATCGACTGGGACGCATGCTGCTCTCCAAAGAAGGTCTGCTCCGCCGTGACGAATGTGTCATCCGCTGGTGTTCGGATCGCGGTATTCCGGTGGCGATTGCCATGAGTGGAGGCTACGCGCACGATATTGACGATATCGTCGCCATCCATGCGTCGACGCTTGCAACTGCCAGCCGTTTACAAGAGACATGCAACATGGCTTAATAAGGTGGCTGAGCGAGGCGCAACTGAGCTAGACAAGCGGAGAGTGCAGCCATTTTCTCAGTCCAATCTCCCCACAGAATTGAAGGTTCCATGAAGTCCTGTATCACTATTTCGCTCGTTGAAGAAGCTCGCGGCGGGCCATTCGTTCTGTGGGATGGTCTGCGCCAAAGCATTGATTTCGCCGCCGAACTGGGATTTGATGCCGTTGAGATTTTCGCTCCTTCGGTTGAAGCCATCCAGCTCGATTCCTTGGACGGTTGGCTCGATTCAGCCGGCATCAAATTGGCTGCACTCGGAACGGGAGCCGGCTGGGTCAAGCATCGTCTTCAGGTCGCGGATGCTGACGCAGCCAAACGGGATCAAGCCAGAACCTTTATCCGCGAAATTATCGACGCCGCTGGCTCGCTCGGCGCGATGGCGATCATTGGCTCCATGCAAGGTCGAAGCGGTGCTAATGTTTCGAAAGACCAAGCTCGCGGCTACTTGGCCGAAGCACTCGAGGATGGTGGCGAGCACGCGGTTCAATACAACGTCCCGCTCATTTACGAACCACTGAACCGTTATGAAACGGATCAGTGCTGCACCGTCGCCGATGGCGTTGAGCTACTTCGACCGCTGGGAACGAAGAATGTGAAGTTGCTGTGTGATCTCTTTCATATGAACATCGAAGAACGCTCCATTGCCGATGCGTTGCGACTCGGAAGCGATTTGGTCGGGCACATCCACTTTGTCGACAGCAATCGTCAAGCGGTGGGCTTTGGTCACATGCCGTTCGCGCCGATCATTGATGCGCTCCGTTCGATTGATTACCAAGGATACCTTTGTGCGGAAGCGTTCCCGCTGCCCGATTCGCACGCCGCCGCTCGTCAGACCATGCGAGCTTTCCAGTTCTGGACTCATCGCTGACTGCTAGCGACCGGTACAGCAATCGCGGTATAGTGATCGCTGTGCGGCGCCGGCGTCGTGAACGCAACCTGACAGAATTGAAGGAGAAACTCCCATGTCAAAGTACCTAGACAACGTCAAAAAGTATGTCGACGATCCAAACGAAGATGCCGTCGACTCTCTTGTCGGTCACCTCGGGATCGCGCTGGACAGCCGCGATGGTTCGGTTGTTGCTGCAACGGATCCCGCGGAACTGGGGAAGATCCGTGACGGGTACTGCAGCACCAATCTGGACCTCGATAAAGACCAAGCCGATTCAGCGATCAAGAAAGTCTGCGATATCATGAAGGGCGATACCGCGAAGTGCCGTGTCGCGTTTTACTATCTGCTCGCGCAGGAAACAGATCGCATGCATCGACTTTGCTAGTGCTTTGTGACCTCTTGGACGGATGCTTCATAAGCAATCGTTCAAACATGCTGAAACAGCCTTCCGATCTCGGGAGGCTGTTTTGCGTTTGACTCCCCCGACAACCGCTGCGACCGGCATTTTTCCGGCGATCCGTCTCCACAATCCACACAACACGCACTGATTTGATGGCCTAGACTGCAATGGATGATGTGATCGCCCACAAGACGCCAGCCCAGCGCGATGAGCCTGCGACCGAACCGACCTTCCGCGCTCCGTCGCGCCCGCGAAAATGCCGACCTTGGCGAAGCGACGATCGGTCCGCGCTCTGACCGAAGAGCAATCCGCAACTCCGGGGAAAACTCCGGTGAGTGTCGTGAGGCCCGGCCCGCAGAATCCGGGTTTCCATTACCTCGAAAATACAGCCGCGCCGAAGAACTTGGTCGCGGCGGCTGGGGCGTCGTCGAACGCGTCTTCGATCAACACTTGGATCGAGAGGTCGCGCTCAAGCGAATCCTTGATCTTCCGGGCGACCAAACGGATCTCCAGGCGCAGTTTCTGCACGAAGCCCGCATCACCAGCCAGATGCAACATCCCGGCGTCGTTCCGGTTCATGAGCTTGGTGATGATGCCGGCGGAATGTTCTATGTGATGAAACTGCTCCGCGGCGAGACGTTTCACGAACTGATTCGGCGAACCCATTCCGGAACAAAATCCCGTCCCGCCGACGTCTCAAGACTCGAGGACTGGGTTCATCCGTTACTTGAACGATTGATCGATGTGTGTCGAACCGTCGCGTACGCCCATCAGCGCGGAATTCTCCACCGAGATCTCAAGCCCGCCAACGTGATGGTTGGCTCGTTCGGCGAAACGATCGTTCTCGACTGGGGTCTCGCAAAAGAAATCGAACCCCACGTCCAAGAGAAAACGCAGCACGTTTTCGAAGAGACCATGCGGCACGGGGGCGATACCGGACCGCGATCCTCAACCGCTTCCGACTCAGGCGGTCGTTCCCAAAGGCGCAGCGAGTGCGACGGCACCATCGTCGGCACGCCGGCCTATATGTCGCCAGAGCAGGCGCGAGGTGAAGTCACGCAACTCGATGCCAGATCCGATGTCTATTCGCTGGGCGTCATTCTGTATGAAATCATCACGGGTCGGCACCCGCATTCGGGACATCGCACAAAGCACATCCTGGAGAGAGTCTCACGCGGTACGTATGAACCCTTGCGAGAGCGGCTTCCGAACGCGCCTCGCGCGTTGGTTGCCATTGCCGAATGTGCGATGTCGGCTGATCCCGGTGGACGCTACCGAACCGCCGAAGACCTCGCCAAAGATATTCAGTGCTGGATGCTGGGCCAAGCGGTGTCGGTGCATCCAGACCGACTCATCGAACGATCGCTACGCTGGTGTCGCCGCAATCAATCACTCGCCAGCGTGGTCGTATCCAGCATTGCTTTATTGCTAGTGGTCTCAGTCACCTTTTCCGTTTTTCTCAAACGCGCCCACGCGGCAGAAATGCAGGCGAGACTGCAAGCGGAACAAGACCATCGAGAAGCAATGGAAGCGAAACGAGTTGCTCATCGGAGGATGGTCGAAGCAAGAGATGCGGCTGACCAATGGTTGGTGGAGTTGAGCGGCACATTAGAGTTCCACCCCGGGCTCGAGGATGTCAGGAAGGAGTTGCTCGACAAGGCCGTTTCGCATTACACCTCCTTGCTCGATCCGGAAGCATCCTCTCCCGGGAAAGCCACCGAAGACGTCCTTGAACGAGCTCGATGCTTCATTCGCCTTGCCGATGCCCAGCGACTCCGAGGCAGCGACGACCATGGCATCGCGGGTTATCGCCAAGCGGGCGAATTGCTCCGCTCGGTTCAAGTTCCCGGAAATCGTCTCGAAGATCTTCGTCTCGTTTCGAAATCAGATGAAACGGAAGAGATCGACACGCAAGTCAAGCTCGAGGAGGCCCAAGCCGTTATTGGACGCCTACTTGCGGGTGATCACGTGGAAGTCGGCGAAGTGGCATCGGTTTCGAAAATGCTTGTCGGATGGCTCCCATTCGATGAAGCAGTCGATGATGGCGGATCGCTTTCGTGGCAAGCCGCATCAGCTTATGCGAGGCTGCAACTCGCATGGTACCGCTCGCATTGGCAACCGGACGAAAATGCGTCCTCAAACCGAGTTACGGAGACGCGACTTCAAAGCCGGCTACAGGACGCCGTGCGATGGACAACGTGGCTGGCGAAGAACCGAGGTCGAAAACGGGACTATCAGTTGCTCGCCGTCTCGCACATGTCGCTTGCGCAAGACACTAACGAACATGGCTCCAAACAGGAAGCAATCGCTCACTGGCAAGAACTCACGCGTGTGCTAACAGAATTAAATGGAAAACTCGACGAAGCGCCGCGACTTCAGCAAGTCGCTCACGCACGACTCCGCTGCGCCTCGTTGATGGCATCCTCTGGTCGGGTCGAACCTGCGATTAGCGAATACGAGTCAGCAATCACCGATCTGAATCAGTCTTGGCAGTTGTGCGACCCCGACGATTTCTATCGCAGCCACCTGGCAGATGCAGAGTTTGAATTGGCGCAATTGCTGCGGCAGGATCCCCAGCGTCGAGCCGCCAGTTTGATCTACCTGGAGCGTGCTCTCGAAACGTATCGTGAGCTCATGCAACAGCATCCAAGCTTGCTGCTCTTACGGCGCACCACCGAAGTCTCTCGTGTTCTTGGGCACAGCCGAGACTCTTACGAGTCGAGGATCGCCGCACTCGAAAATGCATGTGTGGGCTATGAGATGATTCGCGATCACGCGGAACTCTCATCCGAGGAGGCTCTGGCTTGGTTGGAAACCCTCATCGAATTGGGTGAAGCCAATCAAGAAACACACCGTGATCCAGAGCGAATCACCGAGTCGATCACCGCTTGGAACTCAATGAGCATGAGGGTTCTCATCCCAATGACGTTGCAAGAACGACTTGCACGCTTGGGAATTTCGCTTGACGAACAACCCGTGACATCCGTGCAACCGTCAACGTCGGTTCAAGGGCCGTAGGTGGACAGCCCCGATGAGAAAACGAATGGATTCGTTTGCCGCGGTAGCAGTGTCCAAGAAAATGCGTCGCAGAGTTGGAAGCCCCAACCCGAACGAACCTGTACACCCAACTACTTCCACTGATATGAGCGTCCAGGCTTCCGCGTCCGATCCTTCTGCAACACCCCAAGTGGGCTTTTCAGGTGAAGCCACGATTCACAAGACCAATCGCGCCTCGCTGGGGCTTGGTCAATCGAGCGAATCCTGTCTGGTGCAGATCTACCCACCCGACGTTGTGGATGGAATGGTGCTGCTCGAATGTGAACGGCTCCTTTTCGGGCGTGACGAAACCTCGGACATCGTCCTAATGGACTCCGGAGTTTCGCGCCGCCACGCCGAACTGGTCAACGACGGCGATCAGTACTCGATCGTTGATCTCGGCAGCACGAACGGCACCTTAGTCAACGGAAGCCCCGTCGATCGAAGCGTCCTGCAGTCTGGAGACACCGTCCGCGTAGGGAGCTTTATTTTTCGTTTCCTATCGGCTGATAGCGTGGAGACGCAGTATCACGAAACCGTTTACAACGCCCTTGTGAGAGACGCGCTCACCGGGACGATGAATAAGCGATACCTTCTGGAGTCCATGCAGCGTGAAATTGCTCGCGCCGTGAGGCAGAAGGCAACACTTTCCGTTGCCATCCTTGATATCGATCACTTCAAGAGGGTTAACGACACGCACGGCCACCTGGTTGGTGACGAAGTGCTCAAGGAATTCGGCAATCGGATGACGGAAATCTCGCGTGCAGATGATCTTCTGGCTCGATACGGAGGAGAAGAATTCTGCCTGCTCTTGGCGGACACGGGACTCGCCGAGGCACTGGAAATCATGGAACGTTGTCGCCAGCGAATATCGGCCTTGCCTTTCATGACGGCCGATGGCCCCCTTGATATCACGGCCAGTTTTGGCGTCGCATGCTTGGACCCGATCGAAGCGACCGATCCCTTGGAGCTGATAAAGCTGGCAGACGCGAAACTCTACGAAGCTAAGAAAACCGGCAGAAACCGCGTATGCGGATAACCGTCAAACTTCTCCGATCACCGGTTTTCGCGAAGCATTCGCCGCTATTCGTCGATACATCAAACGAGAAACCCGCATCACGATGACGGATTGACGGGCATCCTTCAATCATTGGAAATGGAATTCCATGTGCAAACGTACGATTACAGCGCCGCTCCTTGCGCTAATCGTCTTGATGCAGGTACCTAACGAATCCGCCTCGCAAGGTCTATCAGGACTCGCAAATCAGGCGATGAGCGTAGGCGCCGAAAATCTTACCGTTCCCGAAGACCGCTCTTCTTCTGAGGGAACGACCCGCCAAACAACCGGGGAAGGTCTTCGCAGGGACGAGCGGTTCTCGCGACTTTTCGGGGATGTCAATCAACTCGATGCGCTTCCGGAGATCCGCCGACCGAAAGCAGCCTCACCTGGCGCGAACGCAGTCTTCTCCGCGGAAGCCACCGGCCGAAAAACCGCCGATGTCGGAAGCCTCTTGCAACAGACCAAGGGCGCTCAGGGCGTCGCCGTCCAACACCGGACCCCTATCATCAGCGACACACGCGTCCGTGGCCAACGTGTCGGCCAGGTTCTGGCATCTGGGTCCTACTGGGCTCCCGCTCGAATGGATCTTGACACGATGATGAGCAAGATCGATTCCCGATTGATCGAAGACGTGATCTTGATCAAGGGTCCCTACGCGGCGCGGTATGGGCCGAGTTTTCGCTTCGTTGACATCGAGTTTATCAAGTCTCCACGCTACGATCGGTTCACGACTCACGGATCGACAAGCGCTTCATACACAACCAACGGGGAGCACTGGTACGGCCGGCAATCCGTTTGGGGTGGCAACGAGAACTACGGTTTTCATGTGAGTTACGGACATCAAACGGCAAACGACTACCAAACGGGTCAGAGCGGTTTTTCACTACCCAGCAGTTTCAAATCTCGCGACCTCTTCGTCGCGATGGGATGGGATCTCTCACCCCATGAATCGTTGGAGTTCAACCTCCTCCGGTTGGATCAGACGGACGTCGAGTTTCCGGGTTTGGTATACGACATCAACTTCTTGGTCACCGATGGATACGAAGCCACCTACCGGAACACGAGAGCCTGGTGGTCGGATCAATTTCAAATGGAAGTCTGGTACAACCGGACGCGCTTCGAAGGGGACACCGAACGTCCAGGTAAGGCGAGACAAATCCCCAATCTCCAAACCGTCTTGGAGTCGCCGTCAGGCAACAACGGATTCGCTCGCACCGACGTTGATGCGTTGTCCGCCGGATATCGAATGGAGAACTTCTACGAACTCGCCAATGGATATCTCACACTGGGCACGGATCTGATTCTGGTCAACCAAGAACTCAACGACATCGAGCCGCTCGGCCGACCGAACGACAACAACTTTCCAGTTCCTCGCAGTCATTCCATTGATGTCGGGTTCTATCTCGAAGATGTAGAACAAGTGACGGATCGCCTGAGCATGACAGCCGGCGGAAGACTGGACGGCGTCTTCGCGGATGCGGCGAACCGCGTTCGTGGCGTGCCAGCCTCGTTCACAACGATCAAGCAGTCGGAACTGGATCAAGCGTTCTTTATGGGCGCCGCCTACCTGACGGCCCAGTACGACGTGAGTCCCACCACGGCACTCAACGCAGGCCTTGGGTTCGCCAACCGAGCACCCACCCTGACGGAACTCTACGCCGACTCGGCATTCATCGGATCTTTGCAACGAGGGATTACATTTCTGCTGGGTGACCCAACACTCCGCCAAGAAAAACTCTATCAAATGGATCTGGCGTTGAACTACCGGAATGGAAACAACCAATTCGGTGTTCAGAGTTATCTTTCATGGATCGAAGACTACATCACCTACGACTTGCTCGACCCGCCGGGTGACGTCGATGGATTCCAGCAGGGTGCACTCTTCGTCAACACCGACCTTGCGCGTATCTGGGGACTTGAGTTCTACGCCCAGCGCGATCTCACCGACATCACGTCCGTCTTCGCCACCAGCAGTTACACACAGGGGACCGACCTCACCCGAACCGATCCCGCAAGACTCTCGGTCTTTGACACTCGGAGCAGCGTTAGCGGAGTTGAACAAGAAGCTCTTCCGGGGATCCCGCCACTGGATACGCGAATTGGAATTCTCCTGGAAGATCCCCGAGCGCGTCCTGAATGGGGCGTCGAGATCTCGGCACGGATCGTGGACAACCAAGATCGATTCGCAGCCACACTCGAAGAGGTTGCGACACCAGGTTTCACCACGTACGACATCCGAGCCTACCGAGCTTTCTCGCAGTGGCTCTTTACCTTCGGAATCGAGAATTTCACCGACAAGTTCTACCAAGAGCACATCGACTACCGCACAGGCCGAGGCGTATTTCGCCCGGGAATCGCAGGCTACCTCAGTGCGGAAGTCAGCTACTAGAGAACGTGCTAGACCTCGAACGCTTCGTCATCCAGATCATCGGGTTCTTCGTCGAGATCGAATTCACCCTCGGACTCAGACGATCGCCGGAGAAACGACTCGGGTGGATCCGATCCATCATCGGGAAACCAACGAATGGTCTCGCGAGGCGGATCCGAGAGGCTTTCGGAACATTCCATTACAGTCCAGCTCAGGTCGCCCGGACCGTCTGCCGAATCACCTTCGCTGAACTGCTCGTCGGCCTGAATCAGGTACAACGAAGCATCGCGCAAGAAACGATCGACATCAGCCGGCTCGTAGCGATTGGTATCGTAAACGGCTTCCATGTCTGGGAAATCAAGCTGTCCCATCCCGACGGTATCCATCAACATCCACGGGTCCTCGCCACGGAAGAGCCGTGTGTTGGTCCACATATCGAGCGGCGGGAGCTCGTAATTCCACGCGTAGTTCAGCCCCTGCCGTAGCCCGTGCTGATCACGAAGTACTTCGCCGCCGGGATTGAAGTAACAGATGGCCTCGGGAAGCTCCAGGAGCGCTGAGACCGCCTTGGTCAGAAACGCGAGCTCTCCCAGTGGGTCGTAGTCGTCCGGTATCAGGATGACTTCATCGGCATCAGCCTGCTCCTCTTCACTGGACTCATCGGAGCCCAGTACGTAGCTGATCAGCAGCCGGACATGCGCGGTATGCGTTTGGATCTCGGCCGCTCCCTCGTCCCAATCGAGAGCATGTTCGGTGGCTCTCAGAAGACACCCTGGGAAGGCAAGCGGTGCGAACTGCCCCAGCGACCACGCGACGAACACGTCGGGCGATGATTCCGGATCACCCATCTCATCGGGCCACCGCTCACGAGACGGGGTGACTAAGAGATGTCCGCCGACGTCGGGACGAAAATCGAAAACGAGTGTTTCGGGCGAAGCATCATCGACGGCCGATTCTTGCACGCCGACCAGTTGAAACTGCGCCAACTTTTCCTGCAGGTCCGTCAAGGCGACCGGTGCACGAAGCAACACGCAGACGCCTTGAGTAAACAGTCCTTTGGCCATGGGAGATTTCGAGACCCGCGCGATACCGAATTCGCGGCGGCGCACAAAGCACCCCGCGGAATCCCTTTATCGTATTACAGCCCAAGGTCACCGAACAGCGGTGTGCTGAGATATCGTTCGCCCAGGCTGCACATGATCGTCACGATGCGTTTGCCCTTCATTTCGGGACGGGCAGCGACCTGCGCTGCCGCCCACATGTTCGCACCGCTGCTGATCCCTCCCACGATGCCCTCTTCTTTTGCCAACCGGCGGCCCCATGCAAACGCGTCTTCGTCATCGACTTTGACTACATCGTCGATCAAACCCGTATCAAGATTCTTGGGAACGAAACCTGCGCCGATCCCCTGAATGCGGTGCTTGCCGGGCGAGCCTCCACTGATCACGGGGGAATGGACCGGTTCAACCGCAAACGCCTTGAAGTCGGGGTTCTGTTTTTTGAGATACCGGGAAACGCCCGTGATCGTTCCTCCCGTACCCACACCGGCGACGATGGCATCGATTTGATGTCCGCTGTCTTCCCAGATCTCCGGCCCCGTGGTGGCTTCGTGCACCGCCGGATTGGCCGGATTTTCAAACTGCTGTGGCATAAACGCATTGGAATCGCCGTCGACCAGTTCCATTGCTTGATTGATTGCACCCTTCATGCCGTCGCCGGCTGGGGTGAGGACCAAGTTGGCACCCATCGCGCGAAGCAGCGCACGTCGTTCGACCGACATCGACTCGGGCATGGTCAGCGTGAGACGGTATCCTTTCGCGGCACAGACAAACGCGAGTGCGATCCCAGTGTTTCCACTTGTCGGCTCGACGACGTGAGTCTCCGCGGTGATTTTCCCGTCGCGTTCACCGGCCTCGATCATGGCGACGCCGATTCGATCTTTGACGCTATTGAGAGGCTGGAAAAATTCGCACTTCGCGAAAATCTCCGCGCCACCTTCCGGGGCCAGACGGTTGATATGAACCATCGGCGTCTCACCGAAGGCTTTTGTTATATCGGAGTAGGTCTTTCCACGTGGCATCTTCATTCCCTCCCTGTTGAAATTCGAGCGTCAATTCACGACCCAGGTGTCACCACTGTTGAACAAGCTTTCCAAGTCACCCTCACCCCTGGATGACTTGGCCTGTTGCACCTGGTCATTGATTTGGTCGTCATACGTTGCAACGCCTTCGACGTCACGGAATACACCGATGGGTTCTGGCATTTCCGGATAACGCATTCGCGCGAGCATCATTTGAATCGACGGATTGGGCTCGCGTTCGTCGTGAATCAGCAAGTCATCGTCGGGTACATCCGCACGTTCCACGACTTCGAGATGGCTGCCGACCATTCGGATCGCTTTCTCGCCGTCCTTCCCGAAGACGAGCGGCTTGCCGTGTTCCAATTCGATTACGTTCTCGGCACGCTGCTTCTTCTCTTGGGCGTATGCCATCGCGCCGTCGTTGAAGACATTGCAGTTCTGGTACACCTCGACCAGCGATGTTCCCTTATGCGATGAGGCTCGCTTGAGAACTTCGCCCAAATGCTTCACGTGGGCGTCGAGCGAGCGTGCAACGAACGTCGCTTCTGCGGCAAGCGCGATCGACAGCGGGCTGAGCGGGTGATCGATGGCGCCCATCGGCGTGCTCTTGGTCACCTGTCCTTCAACGCTTGTCGGGCTGTACTGGCCTTTGGTCAATCCGTAGATGCGATTATTGAACAAGACAATATTGATGTCCAAGTTGCGACGCAGCACATGGATGAAGTGATTGCCGCCAATCGACAACGCGTCTCCGTCTCCGGTGATCACCCAGACCATCAATTCCGGCCGAGTCGTCTTCAAACCGGTCGCGAACGTCGGTGCGCGACCATGGATGCTGTGCATGCCATACGTGTTCATGTAGTACGGAAAGCGACTGCTGCAGCCAATTCCGCTGACGAACACGATCTTCTCACGCGGCACGCCAAGGTCTGGCAAGACCTTTTTCATTTGTGCCAGGATGGAGTAGTCGCCACAACCGGGGCACCAGCGCACATCTTGATCGGAGGCGAAGTCGGCAGCCTTCAGGACGGGAAGCGTCATATCGATATAGTCTGGAGATGAACCGGCGGAGAAATGAATGGAGAAAACGGCATGCGGAATATCCCGCGTCAGGCGGCAACCGTCGCGGGCAAGTTGGACTCGATCTGCTCAACGAGTTCACTGACTGTGAATGGCTTGCCCTGCACCTTGTTAAACCCGATGCAGTCAACGAGATACTTGGCCCGCAACAACATGCTGAGCTGTCCCATGTTAAGTTCGGGAACCAACACGCGATCGAATGATTTCAACAAATCGCCGAGGTTGCTCGGGAAGGGATTCAGGTAGCGAAGGTGGGCGTGACTGACTCGGCGGCCCTGCTGACGACAACGCTGAACGGCGGTGTGGCAGGCACCGTAAGTACCGCCCCACGAGACGACCAACAGATCGCCCGACTCGTCGCCGAAGACCTCCTGCTTTGGAATTCGCTCGGCGATCTTAGCGACCTTGTCGGCACGCGTTTGAACCATGAACGCATGGTTGGCAGGATCATAGCTCACGTTGCCGGTCTCGTGCTCTTTCTCAAGCCCACCGACGCGGTGCATCAGTTCTTCCGTCCCCGGGATTGCCCAGGGACGTGCCAAGTGCTCATCGCGAAGGTACGGCAGGAAGGGCTCATCGCCGTCGCCTTTGACCGGATGCTCAATCTTGATCTCGGCCAGTTCACTCACATCCGGGATCCGCCAAGGCTCACTCCCGTTGGCGATGTACCCGTCGGAAAGCAACATGACGGGAACCATGCATTCCACGGCGATCTTCCAGGCTTCGATGGCCATGTGGAAACAGTCACCGGGCGAGCGTGGCGCGATCACGGGAATGGGCGCTTCGCCGTTTCGTCCGAACAACGCTTGCAGAAGATCGCTCTGCTCAGTCTTGGTCGGCAATCCGGTACTGGGACCACCGCGTTGGACGTTGATGACGATCATCGGCAGCTCCAACATCATCCCCAACCCCATCGCCTCCGCTTTGAGGGCGATTCCCGGTCCGCTGCTGGCCGTCACCGCCATCGTGCCACCGAAGGCGGCTCCGATCGTCGCGCAGACGGCGGCGATTTCATCTTCGGCCTGAAACGTTCGGACGCCAAAGTTCTTGTGCTTGGTGAGCTCGTGAAGAATGTCACTGGCGGGTGTGATGGGATACGTCCCATAGAATAGGTCTTTGCCGCTCACTTTGCTTGCGGAAATCAGTCCCCACGCAAGAGCCTGGTTGCCCATCACGTTTCGATAGTTACCTGGCGAAAGTTCCGCCGCGTCGACCTGGTAACTCTCGCCGAACGCCTCGGTGGTTTCACCGAATGCCCACCCGGCCCGCAAGGCCGCTTCATTGGCGGCGGCGACTTCGGGCTTCTTACCGAACTTGTTTTCAATGAACCGCAGTGTTGGCTCAAGCGACCTTCCAAAGAGCCAGTACACCAACCCCATCGCGAAGAAGTTCTTGCAGCGGTCTGCGATCTTCGGGCTAAGTCCGTGCTCCGCCACCGCGGTGCGCGTCAACTTGGTCATCGCGACCTTGATCACGCGGTAGCTGTCTTCGACGACGGTCGCATCCAGCGGATTGGCATCGACCTTCGCGAGCTTGAATTCCTTCTCCGTGAACCCGTCTTCGTTGGCGATCAGGATGCCGCCTTTGCGAAGATCCTGCATGTTGGTCACCATCGCGGCGGGATTCATCACTACCAGTGCGTCCAAAGTGTCGCCGGGCGTGAAAATTTCATCGCTGGCGAATTGAACCTGGAAGCCACTGACACCGGCCCGTGTCCCACGGGGCGCACGAATCTCCGCCGGGAAGTCGGGAAACGTCGCGACGTCATTTCCCGCCAAAGCACTGGTGTTGGTCAGCTGCGTACCCAACAGCTGCATTCCATCGCCCGAATCGCCCGCCAGCCGGACGGTGATGCCGGAGACGGATTTCACATTTTTTTGCATCGATATAAACAGTTGTCGTTGGTTCGGCGAACCAAAGTCGCCAAGCCGCTACTTCCAGAAGCCCACACTGGGCCACCGTCGCGCAGCACCGGGAGGAATTTGCGTGCAGAATGTACGGGTTGTATCGAAAGTTCAGATTCCGATCCTTCGCCAAATTCTATAAATCGTTCGCGAAAACGTCATGTAGCTGCCGTCGCAATTCAGGCAATTTGGATCAGATTAGAACGATTACGGGAAATGGACACATGCAGATCGGGCTTGGCATTGCGGTTTGACTCGCCCCTCTGACCTCGCAATGCTCCTCTACGGTCGATGTCCGCCCAGCGAACACTCTCGACCACGCTGAGAGCCTAGGGACCGAAGAACGACCAAATCGGGTAACTTCTTATCGCTTACTTCGTTGACTCGTGGTTACAAATCCCTGCCACTGCTACTCCCCCTGATCTCGATCATCGCGATGCCAGCAACGTCCAAAGAGCCTGCCGTTCCGTCACTCCCAGAAACCGCCAAGCAAACGCGGGAACCCCGCAATCTCGCCCCGGAATCCTTACAGCGATTCCGTGACATTCGCGCGCAGAGTTGGGAGATCGCTCGGCCGCTCTCGGCGGAAGACTGCATGATTCAATCGATGGAGGATGCAAGCCCGGTCCGGTGGCATCTCGCCCATACGACGTGGTTCTTTGAGACATTTCTTCTAAAGGACCAACCGGACTACACGCCGATCGACCCTCGGTTCGAGTCGCTCTACAACTCGTATTACAACAGCGTCGGCGAGCAGTTTCCGCGTGCCAAGCGAGGGATGATTTCCAGGCCCAACCTGGAAGAAACCTGCCGTTATCGTCAGCACGTCGATAACGCGATCGAAGCTTGCTTGTCAGACGAACGCTTCAGCGCCGAGCAACTGGGTGTCTTGGAAATTGGCTTGAACCATGAACAGCAACACCAGGAGCTGATGCTGACGGATCTCAAGCACGCTTTGTCACAGAATCCCCTCGACCCGGTCTACCAAACCACTTCGTTTGGCCCAGCGGAGGAATCTGCCGAGCTCACTTGGATCCCATTCGATGCCGGGGTCCGCTCCGTCGGCCACGATGGAGATCGATTCTGCTATGACAACGAACAGCCACGACACCGAGTTTTCTTGGAGCCCTTTGAGATTGCGAACCGTTGTGTCACCGCCGGCGAGTATCTGGAATTCATCGAGCACGGCGGATACGAACGGCCCGAGTTTTGGCTCTCAGCGGGATGGAATGCGGTGAAAGAGCTTGGATGGGAAGCTCCTCTGTACTGGAAAAAACATCGCAATCAATGGACGCAGTTCACGCTCGCAGGTAGGCAGCCCGTCGACGAAAATGCTCCCGTGTCTCACGTCAGCTACTTCGAAGCTGACGCGTACGCGCGTTGGGCCGGCGCGCGACTTGCAACTGAATTTGAATGGGAAGTGGCGGTCAACGCAGAACTGGCCGACACCGACACAACACGACTGACCGGCAACTGGGCGGACTGCCGGTTCGACGAGTCACATCCCATTCACCCACTCGGCACGAAAACCGGTGAGAAGCGTGGGCGTGCCGGTCGCATTGAAGACGCGTTTGGTTCCGTTTGGCAATGGACCACCAGCCACTATTCGGCCTATCCGGGATACCGAGCCGCCGAGGGTGCACTCGGCGAATACAACGGTAAGTTCATGTGTGGCGTCTTCGTGTTACGGGGCGGATCTTGCGCGTCGCCATCCAATCACATTCGCACCACCTATCGCAATTTCTTCGCACCCGCATCACGATGGCAATTTACAGGGATTCGGTTGTCACGCTCCTAAGGTCTTCGAAAGACCCTTTGACTGATCCCCACTGAGAAGGATGCTATTGTGCCTGACGCGACACCGCGAGAGATCGAGGACGGAATTGCTCCGTTCGCGGAGGATGTACTGGAAGGCCTCGAACAGTGTCCGAAATCACTTCCCTGCAAATACTTTTACGACGCTCGCGGCTCGGCCCTCTTCGACGAAATTTGCGAGCTGGACGAGTACTATCTGACTCGGACCGAGCAAGCGATCATGGATCGCTATGCCCCCGAAATCGGCCAAGCCATCGGCCCAGGCGTGATGCTGGTCGAGTACGGAAGCGGCAGCAGCACAAAGACCCGTCGGCTGCTGGGGAATTTGATGGAGCCGGTGGCCTATGTTCCGGTTGACATTTCGCACGATCATTTGCACGCGACGGCAGCCAAGCTGCGCCAGGAGTTTCCCGAGCTAACGATTCTTCCAAAGACAGCTGACTTCACGAGCCCCTTCGAGCTACCGAC
>JBCBOO010000082.1:0-22487 GCA_039821235.1 Planctomycetota bacterium | reverse complement strand
ATCAATTGGCATTCGCTTGGCAAGCGTCTGAAACACTTGACTCCCCGAGTCTCCCAGTTGAATTCGTCTTACGCACCAATCGATTTGCCCACGAAGAGGGGAGCCGGTGACTTCGCTGGCGGCTGTCAAAGCCGCTGAAGCACCCGCGCCGCTTCGCAGCATTGGAATCATCATGTCCAACAAATCGATCAATTGCCGCTCGATACGACTAAGCCTCCATTGGTGCCAAGATCCCTCCAATTGGGACAGCATCAGCGACAGCACGAGGCCAATGGAGAGACAGATCGAAAGTGGAATCGAAGTCATCAACAAAAGCGAAACAGAGACCAATACACCGATCGCAGGGGGCAACCATCGAAGCGGGCGCGCAAGTGGGCGAATGGTTTGACGCAGATCATCGGTCGTAGAAGACTCGATTGATGCTACATCTGTACGGGATGAAAACAAATCAATACTTTGTTCCAGCCGTTCCCCGGCCGCCGCAACCGCCAATGAACGACGAAACAGCAGCGTGATGCCGGCCAACACCAGCAGACAAACGGCAGCGGGAATCAAGACACCCATCAGTCAGCGTTGCCTCCCCGTTAATCTATCAACCATCTTGCTTGAACCAATCGGTGGGGATCTCAATGGCTCTCGCGGCCAGTTTTTCGACGAGCCGAGGAACGGTACCGGTGGCAACGTATCGACCTTTGAGTTGTTTACCGCTCCGACCCTGGACGTCAAAGCGAAACAGCTGTTGCAGTTGTGGCGTGTTGCCTTCCAACCCCACCAGTTCTTCGACGGACTCGACGCGGCGCACACCGTCTTCATAGCGACGGACGTGAAAAATGAGATCGATCGCGGAGACGATTTGCTCTCGAATCGCCGCGGGTGGTAATTCCATTCCGCTCATCAAGACCATCGTGGACAATCGTGAAATCGCGTCGCGAGGACTGTTCGCATGGACGGTCGTCAATGAACCGTCGTGCCCGGTATTCATTGCCTGCAACATGTCCAACGACTCGCCCGCACGAACCTCGCCGACGATGATGCGATCGGGTCGCATTCGCAACGCGTTGACCACCAAGTCACGTGCCTGTATCAGGCCGCGACCTTCGACGTTGGCGGGGCGAGTTTCCATCCTCACCACGTGCAATTGATCGAGTACCAACTCTGCCGCGTCTTCAATCGTCACGACACGTTCATCATCCGGGATGCTTTCACAGATCGCCCCCAGAAAAGTACTTTTTCCGCTACCGGTGCCTCCACTGATCAAGATGTTCAGTCTCGAGCGAACGGCAACGGCGAAGAACTCGGCCATCGTCTCACTGAACATTCCCAAACGCTGCAGCTCCGTCGCTCGCAACCGCCGACGGCCGAAACGTCGAATGGAAAGCGTCGGGCCGTCCAACGTGACCGGCGGCAGCGTCGCATTCACCCGGCTTCCATCGGGTAGCCTTGCGTCGACCATGGGTTGGGATTCGTCGATGCGGCGTCCGACACGCGTTGCAATCCGCGAGATGATTCGTTCCAGGTGTTCGTCGTCGCGAAACTCAATGTTGGTCAATTCCAGTTTGCCGTATCGCTCGACGAACACATGATGCGGGCCGTTGACCAGGATGTCGGTCACGGAGGAGTCTGCCATCAGCGGCGCGAGTGGTCCCAACCCGAGCGTTTCTTCCAGCAGATCGTTCGCCAAGTTGGAACGTTCCGATTCGTTGAGCGGTAGGCGTTCACTCGATGCCACCTCTTCGACGAACGCATCGACTTCTTCTTTCAGCTGCAGCGCGTCCGCGTTGAGAAGTCCGCGACGATCCAAGTCATCGAGCAATTGTCCATGCAGTTGTCCCTTTACGGTGACGGCACGACTGCGACGCGGCGAGTCTGCTGTGGTGCTCGGTTCGGTTAACCGCTGTGTCTGCGATTCTTCGGCGACAAGCCGAGTGGGACGGCCGACTTTGCCAAGGCGGAAACGAAGATCAGATTCTTGGGTCATCGTGCGTCTTGATTGTGCTGCAAAGGATCGAGCGAAGACTCGTCTCTTTCCGGGAAGGCCTTCACTCGGTGGCAAGTGGATCGCCGGCAAACTTCTCTTGCGGTTGCGTCGAGGGAGAAGATGCTTGTGAGGAGGTGGTGGGCGTAGGAGTCGGAGTTTCTTTCGCGGAGACACGTTCCAGCAGTGTGTCTGCCAGTCCACGCATTGCGGAGCCAACTCCCCACCAGGATCGTGACTGAATGAGCGGCCGTCCCGAATTGGCGGCTTCCAAAACGCGACGATCGTATTTGATGACCGTTTCAACGGGCTCGCTCAATTGGGCCGAAACGTCGTTTGCGGAGAGACTGCCGGTACATTTTTGGAAACGGTTTAACACGAGCGTGCGCCGAGTGCGCCGAATTTCGAGCTGGTCCATCGTCTTCAACATCGCCGCCGTGCCTGTCAACGTTGGCACTACATTTTCCGTTACGACACAGACATGTTCTGCTCGATCAAAGATCGCTAACGTGGTCGCGTCCAACAATGGAAACGAGTCGACCACCACGAGATCAAATGCCGACTTTGCGACGCCAAGGATCTTTGACATGCTCGCTTCATCCACGTCCGCCGCATCGGCCGGAGTGAGTGGGGCAGTCAAGACCGAGAGCCCCGATTCGTGCTCGGTGCAGACTTCTCGCAACAGCGTCGCATCAAGACGGTCTTGCATCGAGGCGACATCGGCAATCGTCATCTCAGGTGTCAAATTCAATAGTGAAGCTGCGACACCCAGCTGCAGCGACGCGTCGACCAGCAGGACACGTTTTCCACTTGTCACTGCCCAGTGCACCGCCGTATTGACCGCAATCGTTGACTTCCCAACACCGCCTTTCGTGCTGGCAACGGTCAGCAGCCTGCCGCGTCGACCTGCATCCGGGCGTGACTGTCCAACCCGGCCAAGAACACCACTCAGTTCGCCAACACTTGCCGGACGACGCAAGAAGTCTCGAAAACCGACTCGAACGGCTTCGACTAAGAAACCATCCGACGGGTCGGCGTCATCATCAAGAATCCCCACCACCGGGCAGGTCACTTCGTGAACTTCAATGGCCCGTTGGTATTCCGAAAGCGATGTCGAATGGCCGCCGAGTTGTGCGAGCAATAGATCCGGTAAATCGGATCTCATTCGCGAAATCGCCGAGGGCACATCCGGACAAATATCCAGTGTCGTGTCACCACCCAGGGCTGCAGCTGCGGCCTCCAACTCCACCTTGAGCGCATCGGACTGTACGATTGCGAGCAGCTTGCTCATGGGGAGCCCCCTTGAATTTGGGAACTGCGAACGAGGCTCGGCACCGTCATGACGAATTCGGGATCCAAGCCCGCGTTGGCTTCCATCACATCGGATGTTACCGGATCGGTCCAAGAGAGAGGCTGACCGAACGCGCGAGCCGCATCTGCCGCAACGGATAAATTCGCGGTCGCATTGAGATGTTCGAAGTCGGTGTCATCAAAGCCAATTCGGTTGATCTGCGAGCCCTGCTTTTGAATGACAGTGAAACCGACCACATGCAGTTGACCGCCTGCAGAAACGATTGAATCCACGACCGGCAAGTAGAAAAATCCATCGACCGCGGGCAGGGTGTCGGGACTTTGGTCGCTGGCCGGAACCCCGATCCAGTAGCCCTCATCAACCATCACCAGATCATCGATTTCATAAAGGGCTTCGTCGAGACTTGATCTGCGAACGGCAACGTCCGGTAACAACCCGGGAAGCTCGTCGTGGTCGGCCCAACCGACGGCGACTGCGGGTTTCACTTGAACGATCGTTTCGCTGCGAACTGCGATTCCATCGCCTTTCAATCCTAAATCAATCAGTGAGCCACGGCTCCACAAATAGGTGAGTCGCTCTGCTGAAACTCCCCCTTCGATGTCGTCTTCACCGGTGCGTCGCAGCCTGACCAAAAGTGCGTTCGGCTGGTCGGTACTGGGGATGAAAGCGGGGCCGCGGTCGTAACCGGGTGGCTTTCCGGGTAGACGGCCGGGGACGCTTGTCGGGTCGTACTGACCCAGCACGATGTCTCCGGAAATCGCGTTCCCTTCGTTTCGACGAAGTGTTGGCTCGACCCCTTCACCAAGCGATTGACGATTGATCGTTTGGGAGCTCTCGGGGACACCATCACGGTCGAGATCGAAGCCTCCTTCCAATTCGATTCGTCGGGCGCCCCAACTGTCGGACAATTGATCGGCGCGGTTCACTACCGCGTCTCGCGTCACGATCTCTTCGGCGTCCATCGCCATCCTCCAACCGCCTTCCATTGCGGCGCTGTCCGAGATCGATTGCATGTTGGCTTGGGTCAATCGGGCCATACCGATATCGATTAGCAAGCCCGCGATGGCAAGCAATACAAACAAGAGCATCACGACGAGTGTCAGGATTGCGCCCGATCGTTTGGGGGCAGCGTTTTTCAACGTTCCACTCCGAACAGTTGGGCCTGCTGGGAGCCACCGACGAAAATGTCCGTCCGCTTCGCATCTGACAGCGGGTCAAACCTCATCACCGTCACTTGATCCGTGGAGTCGTCCGGTGAGTCAGCCATTGGAACGTCGCGAGGAATTGAGTTCGCCGAGCGAACCGTGGCACGCAGGTTGGAGCCGACCGCAACGGCATATTCCAAACGCGAAACCTGGTCCGGTCGCACCGCGATGATGAGTTTCGCGGAGGTGTCTTTGGGGTCTTTTGCATTGGTATCCGCCGTCGGATTACCGGGTGAACGAACCGGCATCACGACCACGACATCATCGGCAATGGGTTCCACGCGAGTTCGCTGTGCGTCGGAGAGACTCACGTTGGTGTAGGTGCCTGAGCCGGCACGCCGGGAAGCTTCTTCGGTGCGGCTGGCCACTAAGTCCAAACGTTGACCAAATTCGAACGCATCTCCGCCCACCAAGTCTTCGGGATCCAGAAAGAACAACACACGGCCCGTCGGCGTCGCACCGGACAAGCCCGCTGCCGAACCGGCCGGCATCAGGTCCGTTTCGCTGATCGGAACCGTTGACGGAAGATCGTGTCGCGGAAGCCGCCCAACCATCTGCGAAAGATCCGTGATCCAACCCGAAGATGCGGCCGTTTCCTGTGGTACTTGGATCGTCCGAACAAAACCGGTCGCGGGGTCTTCAAACGCCGGTGTGCGAATCGCACGGTAGGCCAACAACGTTTGACCTGGAATAGGTATCGCAACCATTCCATCTTCCACGGCGGGTCGGGTTTGTTCCGCATCCACCCGTCCGCTGCGCACAAGTACATTGACGGTCGCGCCGAGTTCCAGTGCTGCCGTAACGGAGGAGACATCTTCCGCGGCAACTGCCAGAACGACTTCCTCGATAGGAACGCTAAGCAACCGTTTCCCTTCGGACAGCGAGGCGGACGTCTCGGTGCTCACTCGTCTGACCACGGGTGTCAGCACAATCGCTTGGCGAGCGACCAGCCGCGCGGTCGTTTCTTTCTCTTGGTCTCGATTTGCACGACTGGGATCGATCACCAATTCCGATCCGGGCAGCTGACTCCCCGTCGCATACTCAAAGCGATTCAGTTTCTGCAGTGGGATGTTCGCCACCAAGTCGATTTGCTCGCCACGGCTGATCCGATGAACGCCGGCGAGTTGAGCGGCTTCCAAAGTCATCGCTCGCATGCCCGGCGGTGTCGCACCGGCCAGACCAGAAGGTGTACCCACCTCAAAGAAGTTGGATTCGGCGAACGCAAACCCGGGCGACTTATCGCTCTTGACGACCCGCCCGATCACGTCGGTTGCCTGAGTAAACGCACCGCCAAGTTTGATCAGCTGCCGCTCGTTGATGACCGTGCCGTCTTCCAGTTGAAGCAGGATTCCCGACTCGGTCCGTTCCGCTTTTGTGACGCGTTTTTCCACTAGGCCTTGATCGCCACCAGAGACTGTCGCCGCCATACCACTGACCGACGTCAGTGGAATCTTGACCGATGGTATCGCGCCGGTTTTGGGATCGATGAGGTCTCCGCGTGTCACCTTGCTGTAGGCCACAATCGGCTTCCAGTTCATCGGCAACGAAATTGCATCGACCTCCGATTCCGTGTCGCTTTTCCAAAACGCAAGCCGGTCCATCGGAACACCCGCCGCCCACAAAGATGCCGCGAATCCGGAGCCGATCACCAATAGGACCAGCACCATGATGGCGACCGTCTTGAGAACGCGAAATGAAGAGGACTGTTTACGCATAATAATCTCGAACTCGTGAGCGTTGCCTTACGGTGACGCTGGAAGGAATAGCTCCCGTCTGAAAATGGCTTGGGATACCAGCACGCGTCGATAGGGCCGAATGCCGATGGCACTGCCGGTGAGTTCGGGGCTCGTCATCGCACCGTGAACACCAAGGCCGAAGCTGCCTCCGTTCGTTCCGGCATAAATCTGTTCGCCGAAGTCGTTCTCGCGCAACAGGGACTGACTCGAGATCAATGAGCCTCGCATCGCCTCGGGGTTCAGGATCTCCACCGAACCGTCATCGGCCGCATTGGGATCGCCGCCGTTGGGAGCGAACTCGCCGCGAACCTGAAAACTGCTTAGCCACGTCGATTGAGCGGGGAAGTGGACTCGCATCGCGACGACACCGCGCAAGTCTTCGTTAGGGTTTTCCAGCGAGAACGGATCGATGTTTTCAATGTCGTCATCGATCTCTTCCACGACATCCACCCAGCGAATCCGCTCGGCACCCCCGCCGTTGTTGTGCCCGACTTGACGCTCAACGACGAGTGGGATCTGGACGACATATTGTTGAGCCACCCAGGAATCATCGATGGGAGGGTCGGTGACCGGTTCGGTACGAGAGAGCAATGCGCCCGGATAACGCATCAATTGGATCGGCGGCGTCGCGGGATCACCGTCGTTATCGAAGGAGTCCACGATGTACAGCGGTGCCAATTGCTGATTGAGCGCCGGCATCTGCGGAACGACGTCGGTGAAAAAGTTGTAGTTGGCGTTTTCTTGTTCCAACTGGTCCAGATCGATGACCAGCCAGCGATCGTCATAGATGCGGCTGCGTACGACCGGTGACTCGAGAGCCTCTTCGAACGTCTGATCAAAAGCCAGCGGCGTCTGTGACAGTTCGCGGGCACCCAGATTCGCAGCCTGCTGAATCTGTCCGGCGGCATACGTCCATAGCCCGAACGTGATCGCACCTCCAATCAAGAGGTACAACACGAGCGCGACGAGCGCGAACTCAATGAGCGCTTGACCGTTGCGGCGGATGCGTTGGATTTGACGTGAACTGCGAGGACGCATTGCTCTGCTAGCGGTGAATGGAGGTGAGCATCCTGCGTCAATGAATGGGTTTTCGGTTCCGTCTTTTCGGCGATCCGTTGTACTCAAGCCTCACACTAATGGGCAAAGCTCGAAATGGAATTGCATCTTTCAAACAGACTCAGATCACAAAATGTATGATGCCGAGATATCCGATAAAACCGGCAGTGATCGCAGGGACGTAGGCGAGATCACGTTGATTTCGGAAAATTGCCACAGTCGAAAGCGCACCGCCCGCGAGCGCCATCCCGAACAGGACGATCCAAATGCCAACCGGCCCAACTAACATGCCGAGTGAAGCGATCAATTTGGCGTCACCCCCGCCAAGGCGAGCGAATCGGAAAAGCACATAGGCAACCCCCAATCCGACGAGTCCACCGCCAATGACCCAGATCAGTTCCAACCCGAGCCATCCGGTCAACGATCCCGCGACAGCGATCAAAGCGATTGAAATAGATATCCAGTCCGGAATCTCGCGCGTGCGAAGGTCGATATAGCTGGCCAAGATCAAAAGGCTCAATGCGATGCTTGCGACGATGAAAAACAAGGCAGTGTGTTGACCCGCGTCTGAGGGGGTTTCTTGGGACCGACGCTGTGCCAGTCGCGGTTCCGACAGGAGGAACCGCGGCTAGCACGCTTTCTAATCCGCGTCGGATGATCGGCTTACGGTTCGAGAACCAAGCCGCCGAACCCATCTCCACCACCAGCGGTGGTCGCGCCGAAGACGTTGTTGTCCAGACGACCAGTATCGGTGTTCCCGACGATGGTGGCCGCGTCGAGCGCGATTGCACCCGTGTCAGAACCCGTTGTTTCGATCAGCTTTCCACTGGTGAGCGGTCCGTTGTCGTCCGCATGAGCGCCCGGCAAGATCGAGGTGGTCGCCGAGATCAAGTCACTGGTCTTATGGCCAAAGACCGAAATCGCCGCGGCACAGATCAACGCAACACCTGCGATGATCAATCCGTACTCGACCAATCCCTGGCCCTTCTTGTTACGAAGCATTTTCAACATGGTAGAAACCTATTTTTAGAACAGAAAACAAAAGCAAAACTAAATCGGCGGCTCAGCGACTCACTTCAAGAGAAGCGGCCGCGGGTTCCGCGTGATGTTCGGAAGAGAATCCGAGGTTCGAGTCACCAGCCATTTTCAGACTGTGATCGCCACCCTGGATCGCTTCAGAATCGATTACGAGACAGCGAAGGACTTAGCGCGACAATCAACCGAGGCGATCTGAAAGGAAATCGGTCGGAAGAACAAACTCGCCTCCGCAGGAAGCAGAGTTCAGCAAGCACCCATCAATGAGAGTGCGGTACTGGAAACGCGAAGACCCTAGGCGTCGAAAGCAGGTGGACCACGGGGCTTTGGAAGAATCCCGGGAACCGTTCGAGGAGAAATGGTGGAAGCAAGCTGCACCCACTCGGTCGCATCGTGGCAAACTGCCGAATTTCCCTGCCAAACGCAAACGCCGTTCGGGAGAGCCAGGGACTGGCAGAGGGCACACGAGTCGGAATCGTGATCGTCGCCCTGTAGCGGACTCTTTTTCTCACTCGACGCATCCGCATCCTCGTTCTGCGAACGATGCGAACAGGAGTGAGAACAAGCCGATTCGGCCGCGACCTGAGGCGCCGTTTCGCTGACCATCGGCCGACCGTGTCCTTCGCAACCGACGTGCAGCCACGCGGGTGCCTGGCCGATGAAGGCCATTCCACCCAGCAAGACAACGACAAGACGGCGAAAAAACGGTGACACGAAAGTAGTAGTCATACGAAAGAAACGAAAAAGCTTCTCCACGACAGTCGACAATGACCGGGTACGTGGTTCGCGTCAAGATGTTCGCACGAAAAGTGACAAAGATCTTCTTATCGGAAGATCACGCGCAATCCGATTCGCGTCATCGGTCTTTTGGTGGAATTCAGATCACCTGGCAGCACGGGCGAAAAAGAGAGTAGCACGGCTCTTTGAGCCGTGAGGTCTCGGCTTGGAGAGCCGAGCAACTCTCTTCGCGACCCCCAAAGTTAAATCTGGATGAAGCGCTAAGCGATTTCGAGGACGGGCGTGCCCAGGACGTCCATTTTCGGGTCGATACCCAGCCCGGGCCCGTCTCCGGCACGCATGAATCCGTTCTCACGCTGCGGCGCACCGTTCGCCGTCGAAACCGTCACGTAACTATTGAAGTCCGTGCTGGTGAAACGAAACTCCTCGGGAGTACTGTGTGCAAAGTGGGCGATGGCTGCCGTCGTGATGTCGCCACCCCAACTGTCTTCCAGCGTCATCGCGATCCCCATCGAAACGCACAGATCGCGAGCTTGTTTGGCTTTCGTCAAACCACCCAGTTTGCTGATTTTCAAATTGACGACATCCATCGCCAAGTCCGCTTTCGCGCGTTGCAGCATGGCCAGGCAATCGATGTTCTCGTCCAGCACAAACGGATGGGACGTGTTTCGGCGGACCGCCAAGCACTCTTCGTAGGTCTCGCACGGCTGCTCGATGTAGACATCCAAATCGCGCACGGCACCGACCACTCGCATCGCCTCGTGCTGAGTCCAGCCGGTGTTTGCATCCGCCACCAATCGGTGGGTCGCTGGCAGAACTTCGCGCGTCGCGTGAATGCGTTCGATATCGGTGTACGGATCACCGCCGACCTTCAACTGAAACCGCGTGTAACCTTCATCGCGATAGCCGGCGATGTTGGCCGCCATTTCGGAGGCGGACTGTTGCGAAATGGCTCGATACAGGCGAACCGACTCACCGAAACGACCGCCCATCAACGTGCAAACAGGTAGGCCACTTGCCTTACCTAGAATATCCCAGCACGCGATATCAATGCCCGTTTTGACATAAGCATGGCCTTTCAGAGCCGCGTCCATCCGATGGTTCAGCACCGCCAGATCGCGCGGATCCATCCCCAGAAGATGCGGGCCAAGCTCCTGAAGTCCCGCGCGAACGCCGGCCGCGTAAGCGGGCAAGTAGTACGGCCCCAACGGGCAAACTTCGCCGTAGCCCGTCAGCCCCTCATCCGTCTCGACGCAAACAATCGTGCTGTCGAAAACGGAAACCGATTTACCGCCCGACCACTTGTAGGAACCCTCTTTGAGTGGAAGGTCGACTTGGTAGGCGCTGATGCGTGAGATTTTCATGGCAGCTGCGTTTCCTTCGCCGAGGCCTGCCGGATGACAATCGGGACGTAACCGATCTCGAGGCCGGTGGGAGGCGTGACGATTAATGCGGGATCAATCTCGGCAAGCTTACCGAACTTCGGCGGCGCCATGTACTCGTCGTCTATCTGCCAGTGGCGATGGATCAATTCCACGCGTTGCTGAACCCGTTCACGTTCGGCATCGGTCAGACCCGCGTTCAACATCGCGGGCTGGTCGGCGAATCGATACCACGCATAGGTCACGACGCTTCCATCACCGGGAAAGACTTGGAACGGTCCCGCCGCGGGGCCGGGCGTTTTCCAGCTCGATGATTCCTCTTGCGGCGTTTCGTAAGCCTCCGTTTTCGGACGCTCAAACGACGCAAACTCGGCGTCCAGCAAGCCAGATTCACGCGGCACCTCGGATTCATCGACCGGTCGCCACTGCTTTCGGCCACGATCGTCCTCCGTCAAGCGATAATAGCGCGGCAGTGACTGAAGCGGTTGCGCCTGTGGCTCTTTCCAAGCATATCCAAACGTGTCACTGTCAAAAGCGCGAGGTTCAGCGATCCCTTCCCAGGTCACCGGATACCGTTCCGCCTTGGGGGTTTGCCGATCGTAGATTTTCCAGGTGATGCTTCCATCGCCGCGAAACGAATGCACATAGGCAGCCGATGCGTTGAACTTTGTATCCGCGACCGGGCCGCCATCGAACCACGACTGAACTGATTCCCAAAGGGCAGACTTCTTAAAAGATGTGATGCGATGGACGACCTTGCTATTGCCGTCTTCTCCGATCGGGTAGCGAACGTTTGCCACGCGAGCGTAAGACACTCCCTCATCGGTGGTGGCCAGTTTGGCCGGAATGTACTGCGTCTCCATCTGCAGGGCGCGATTCGGGTTCACCGGAGCGGCATCCAAGAGCTTGCCGGCGAGTTCGGGTTTTTCCGTTAACACCTGAGACCAAAAGTAAGGTGTGAAGAATGCAACGGGACCCTTGAAGTTCTTCGTGTTCAAGAACAATGTCCAAGACTGGTTGCCCGTAGGGATTTGTTTTCCATCCGTGGTTAATTTTGCGTCGGTCAATGGAAGTGGCAGGTAGCCATATCCCCACAGGCCTCCATTGGTTCCCTGTTTCAAGTTCAATCCATCGGGCGGCCAAAGCACTCGTGAGCTGAGTTGCGCGACGCCATACTTCCCATTCGGCTTGTCCCAGTCGCGTCCCTTCCCCGCACCCGGACCATTGGCCCATTTCCGAAAATTAAGGTCGACACCGCCCATGATGAACTTGGGCGTCTCGGTTGCGAATCGTGTGTCTCGCCACCATCCGAGTCCGCCTTCGACATCGGTGTAGACGCCTTCCTTCAAAGGACGCGCGACTGGTGGATCGTAGACGGGAAACATCCAAGTCCCGAACAGCCCCGTTTGAAATCGTCTGCCAGGGTACTGCTCCAATAGCGGCCACGCATTCACGTACATCGCAAAACCGGCGTTGAATTCCTCGGGCACTCGTTCGATAGGTGCGAGCAAGTAACCGGCCATCTCCCCATCGTCGACAAGCTCTTGTGCTTGGGTGGCTGATTCGGGCGACCACGCGAACGCGAACGCGATCACGCAAAACGCAAGTCGCAATTGAAGTTTTTTCACAGCGAGAGGTCCTTGGTATCGGCGGGCCGTCGAAACCCACTTCGGTATTGTCTTGGTGACATGCCAAATTCGGCACGAAACTTTCGGCTGAAGTAATTGCTGTCGCTGAATCCGACTCGCATCGCAATGTCGGTGATGCTGTCACTCGTTTCACGAAGCGACTCGCACGCGCGACGCAACCGCAATTGAATCAGATAGGTTATCGGCGGTGCCCCGAAACTGGATTCAAACAGCCTCAGGAACGTGCGACGCGACATACCCGAAAGCGTAACAAGCTCTTCCAAGCAAATCGATGACGCGTAGTGACGTTGCAGATGGGAAACGACTTCCGCAAGTTGAACGAGCGATCGACTACTTTCATTCTCACTCCGCCCGTAGCATCGCGAAAGAAACGCCGCCAGTTGCAACCAAAGCGAAACGGCAACCACTCGGAATCCGGGCTCCCGCTTCACCAACTCTGTTTCCAGTTGTTCGACAAGCTGCGTCGCCCGGATCAAGTCATGCGCCGACAAAGACAACCGGCTGCGGAACTCGTGACGCTTGCGCCAAAACGGTTCGAGTTTGAAAAGGGCTTGATAACCCGGAAGGGTTTGCAAGTCGCCAAGCTCCAGCGGTAACTCACTCGGGTCAAACAAGATGTTGATCAGACTCAGGCGATTCATGTTGAGGTAATCGTGTGGGCGGTCGCCACCGATTACGAACGTGTCTCCCGCAGCAAGCTGGTAGGTGTCTTCCCCCGTAATGTGAACGCCTTCACCCCCAGTGATGATCACGATTTCTGAGAACTCATGGGTGTGCAATCCGAACGGACGCTGGGGCTCGCGGCGTTCGACCACGATCGGGAACCCGTCGGGATGGAACCAGTCTTCTTTGCGGAGTTTCAGCAACAGTCGAATTCCTAGAGGAAGGGGGCCGGAAAAACCGAGCGGAAGTTGAGCCACGAATTGACTCGCTGGCCACCGCGAAGAGCATTGGCACGATCGTGCTAGTTCTGGGCACCATTGTCAAGGTTTTTGTGGAGTCAACGGTGCATAATGACGCCCTGTTAGCAATCAACGGCGGTGGTGTGGTCCTCCAGGCACCACGGCGACCGTTGTTTTTATGGGGAATCATCAGCGGACTCGTTGCGGAAATCAGTGATGGCATGCGAAGCCGACATTCAGCAGTCTTTTGAGATCGCCACCCAGCGATATGCCGATTTGGGTATCGATGTTCGCCGTGCCATCGAACGACTCCGCGAGGTGTCGATTTCGGTGCACTGTTGGCAGGGCGACGACGTCGTCGGATTTGAAGGCACGGGCGCGGAGCTCGGCAGCGGCCTGGCGGTCACCGGAAATCATCCGGGGCGGGCACGGACGGCGGATGAGCTGCGCTGCGATCTGGAGATGGCCTACTCGCTCATTCCCGGGCAGCACCGACTGAATCTGCATGCGCTCTATGGCGAGTTTCCGGTGCGAGTCGATCGCGATGCGATCGATGTCCAACACTTCCAAGGCTGGATCGACTGGGCCAAATCACAGGGCGTGCATTTGGATTTTAACCCGAGTTTCTTTGCGCACGAAAACGCGTCCGATGGAATGACGCTCGCTCATTCCGATTCTGGCATCCGCCAATTCTGGATTGACCATGGAATCGCAACGCGAAAAATCGCGGCCGCGATGGGGAAAGCTCAGGGATCTCCGTGTGTCAATAACGTCTGGATTCCTGATGGGATGAAGGACTCGCCGGCCAACCGGTTCATCCCGCGAGAACGTCTCACGCGATCACTGGATGAGTTGTTTGCGAGCCTGATCGACAAGTCCCAAATGTTGGACGCGGTGGAGTGCAAGTTGTTCGGCATCGGCAGCGAAAGTTACGTCGTCGGTTCCCACGAGTTTTATCTGGGCTACGCGATTTCTCGAGACAAAGTTCTTTGCCTCGACGCGGGGCATTTTCATCCCACCGAAGGCATCGCCGACAAGATCTCTTCGACGCTGCTGTACGTGCCCGAACTCTTGCTGCACGTCAGCCGCGGAGTGCGTTGGGACAGCGATCACGTTGTCACGTATTCGGATGAATTGCAATCGATCATGCAAGAAATTGTCCGCGGTGAGTTTCTGAATCGCGTCCACATCGGACTCGATTTCTTCGACGCCAGTATCAATCGTGTCGCGGCCTGGGCGATCGGCACAAGGAACACCTTGAAAGCGCTCTTGGCGGCACTTTTGGAGCCGCGTGAAAGACTGTTTCAAGCGGAATGCGACGGCGACTTCACCACGCGACTCGCGCTCATGGAAGAGATGAAGTCGATGCCGATGGGTGCCGTCTGGGATTACTACTGCCTTCAACAGTCCGTCCCGGTTGGCGAACAGTGGTTGTCGCAAGTCAAGCAGTACGAGGCGGACGTTCTGTCCAAACGCTGCGAAAAAACCACCCAGTGCTGAGGGAACATCATGAGCGAGGTTGTCACGGAATCCGAATCAACCGGCGGCGAGTACGAACGGGAACGCGTTCCCGATTCGGCGCTTCTGGGAGCGGGTAAGTTTTGGGGCATGTATGCCGGCGAGCATGCAGCGGGTACCGAATTCATGATCGGTCCGCTCTTTCTGGCGGCGGGCGCGAGTCTCCAAGACTTGATCTTGGGTTTGTTGTTGGGAAACATGCTTGCGGTGCTCACCTGGCGATACCTGGTGACGCCCATCGCAATGGCAAAGCGTTTCACGCTCTACTATCAACTGGAACGGATTGCTGGCGGCGGTCTGGTCAAGTTCTACAACTTGGTTAACGGATTGTTGTTCTGTTTCCTCGCCGGAGCGATGGTGACTGTTTCCGCGAGCGCGGTGGGCGTTCCCTTCGGCATCTTCTACGAAGTTCCGGAAAGCACGTTTGGATTCGGAGCGGCTTCGTTCACGTTGCTGGTGGTGATCGTCGGAGCGGTGATGGCGGTGGTCGCCGCGGCGGGCTACCAGACCGTCGCTCGCGTTGCGAACATCGCGGCGCCCTGGATGATTGCGGTCTTTGCGGCCTGTGGATTGATCTCTCTGGTGCAAATGGAAGCGACCAGTCTCGGTGCGCTGCAGGAAGGCAAATTTTGGAACGATGCGATCGAGTTCGTGCAGGAACAAAACGGTCCCGGAGCCTTTAGTTTTTGGCAGATCGTTATCTTCGCTTGGCTGTGCAACGGGGCCATGCACTTTGGCATGGCGGATCTTTCAATCTTCCGTTTCGCTCGCAGCAAGTCATCAGGCTGGGCACCCTCTATTGGGATGTTTCTCGGTCATTACATGGCGTGGATTTCGGCGGCGTTGCTTTTTGCCGCCTTGATCAAAATGCAACCGGCGCTCGCCGTCGGCCCCGACGGAAAGGCGACCGCCAATCCGGGACTCTTGGCATTTGAATCCATCGGATGGACCGGGATCCTCTGCGTGGTGATCGCGGGTTGGACGACTGCGAACCCAACGATCTATCGAGCCGGGCTGGCCTTTCAAGGAATGCTGCCCCGAAGCCCACGAGCGGTCATGACTTTGATCGCCGGCGCAGTTGCAACGCTCGCGGGCGCGTTTCCAAACTTGTCCGCGCAGTTGCTCGGATTCGTCGGACTTTATGGGACTGTCTTGGGGCCGATGGGTGCGATCATCGTCGTTGACTTCTATCTGATGAAACGAATCGGACTCAGTGACGAGTACGCCGAGCGATCGGGTTCCTCAATCAACGTCGCCGTTTTGCTGGCGTGGTTATTGCCAGTGGGAGCCGGGTTGTACTTTATTTTTTCCCAGGGATTGTTTGCGGCATATGCGGTGATTCCATGTTGGATCGTCTGTGCCGTCTTATACCTGGTGCTCAGCAAATTCACTCAGACGGGCTCGGTCCGGGAGGTTGCCTGATGAATACGTCCTACACTCTGAAACTGGTTTCGTGGATTTGTCTCGCATTGGTGCTGGTACCCAGTGTACTTGCGGCATCGGGTATTCTTGGCTTGGGGTCCATCAAAATCGTTGCTCTGATCGGCACGATCGGTTGGTTTGCGACCACTCCGTTTTGGCTCGGAAAAGATCCCGACGAACCCTCTGCTCAATAGAACATCTCTTTTGCCCTCGACTTGTCGAACCCCGTTTGAATTCATGATTCGTTTGATTCGACTGTATCAACCCGTGTTCGTTTTTCTCGTCTCACTCTGCATGCTGCTCCGTGCTAGCGTCTTCGCGGTGGAGCCAGCACCGACAAGTGAGTTGACCGCGGAGTACCTGCGATGTGAATACTTAGAAAACCCTCTCGGAATCGATCAGGTTCGGCCGCGTCTCAGCTGGCGACTTCGATCGGACCGTCAGGGAGTCAAACAAGTTGCCTATCAAATTCGCGTCGCGTCTTCGGCGAAGAAGTTGAGCGTCGGTGACGCGGATCTGTGGGACAGCGGTCGCGTTGCTTCGGACCAGTCCTTGTTCGTTGAGTACAGCGGCGTGCCACTTTCATCCGGTAGGAAGTGCTTTTGGAATGTGTCGGTTTGGGCACCGGAGAGTGAGACTCCGGTCCAGAGTGAAACGGCAAGCTGGACGATGGGGCTGCTTGACGAATCCGACTGGTCCGCCGATTACATCAGCTATCAAGACCCATCGCCTGTCTTTGACAAAACGGATGAGTTGCTTTTGCCAGCGGCTCGCCAATATCGCAGACCTTTCGACGTGGAGAAGAAAGTCGTTCGTGCCACGGTCTACGCCACCGCCCTGGGGATCTACGAACTGCATCTCAATGGCGAACGAGTCGGCGACGCCTATTTTGCTCCCGGGTGGACGGACTATCTCCAACGAGCTTACTACAACACGTATGACGTGACCGACTTGGTGCAAGAGGGCGAGAACGTGATCGGTGGTTGGGTCGCCGATGGATGGTATGCCGGTTACGTGGGGTTTGGTCTGTTGACCGGGATGAGCACGGAAAAGACGGGGCGTGCGGTTTACGGAAAAACACCCTCGTGGATGGCTCAGCTCGAAATCGAATACAGCGACGGCACCAAGAAGATCGTTGGGACCGACGCGTCCTGGAAAGTAACCGGTGAAGGCGCCATACAAGTCGCCGACCTGTTGATGGGCGAGGAGTACGACGCCCGAAAAGAATGGAACGGTTGGTCGCAACCAGGCTTTGATGATTCGTCTTGGGACCAAGCCATCCTCGCCGAGGACAACGGGCAGCCCGAAGCGGATTTCTACCAGTTTGCAAATCCCAGCGGTTCCCAAAAAGGCGTCACCAAGCAAGCGACGCGCCGCAAGCTGGGTTTCCATCGACCCAGGTTGGAAGCGTTCCCTGGTGTCCCCGTACGCATCATCGAAGAACTGCCTGCAAAGACGGTGACTCAAATCGAGGACGATGCATACATCTTTGATCTTGGACAGAACTTTGCCGGCGTCATTCGTCTCAAGCTTTCTGGGCAAGCCGGACAACGAGTTCGAATTCGCTACGGAGAGATGCTTCACCCCGACGGTCGTTTGATGACCGAGAATCTCCGCAAGGCGCGGGCGACGGATTATTTCACCTTCAAGGGGAAGGGAATCGAAACCTACCAGCCGAGGTTCACGTTCCACGGGTTTCAATATGTGGAACTGAAAGGTATTTCCGAAGCACCAACGCTGGACGCGGTCACGGGACTGGCCATGCACAGCGACACGCCGATGGTCAGCACGTTCGAGTGCAATGACCCAATGGTGAACCAGTTGTTCAGCAATATCAGCTGGACACAGCGTGCGAACTTCTTGGACCTGCCGACCGATTGCCCCCAGCGCGACGAACGCATGGGCTGGACCGGCGACGCGCAAGCCTACGTCGGTGCCGCCGCCTACAACGCGGACATCGGTGCGTTTTATACGAAGTGGCTGAGGGAGTTGATGGAGTCTCAGCGTCCCAGCGGTGCCTTTCCCGGTTACGCGCCGTATCCTTTCCAGCACGGTTGGGATTTCGGCACGGCCTGGGCGGACGCCGGCGTGATCTGTCCTTGGACGATTTGGCAAGTCTACGGGGACACGCGAGTCATCGACGACTGTTGGGATCCAATGAAACGGTTCATGGATTGGCGAATCGAAACGAGCAACGGATTTTTGGGCATTCGTCACGGTAACGCTTGGGGAGATTGGCTCACGCAAGGAGCCAGCACGCCGCTCGACTATATCGATACCGTGTACTTTGCAATTTCCGCCAAGATGATGTCGGAGATGGCTGGGGCGACCGGCCGAGTCGATGAAGCCGAAACGTATCGCACTCTGTTTGCGAACATCAAACGAGCCTTTCAAGATCGCTATGTCCGCGAGGATGGCAGCCTTCGAATCAAAACCCAGACGGCGCCAGCGCTCGCACTCTTTGCCGATCTGATTGAGCCAGAGATGCGAGTGGAAACCGGCAAGCGGCTCGCAGAGATGCTGGCCGATGACGGCAATCGAATGACCACGGGTTTTCTGGGCACGCGACCTTTACTGCCCGTCTTGACCGCCGCCGGCCAAAACGACTTGGCCGCATTTCTGTTTCAGTCGCATGAGTTTCCGTCGTGGGGCTATGAGATTGACAATGGGGCAACCACGATTTGGGAACGCTGGGACAGCTACACCAAAGAGGACGCCTTCGGGCGACACAATGCGGCAATGAACTCGTTTTCGCACTACGCTTTCGGTGCGGTTTGTGAATGGATGTTCCAGTCGCTCGCGGGGATTCGTTCCGATGGCCCAGGCTACAAAACGATTGTGATCGATCCGCGTCCGCCCGCTCCCGGCAGCAATGCGATGCACAAGCCGATCGACGAAGTGGACGCAACCTACGAATCGATCCGCGGTCCGATCCGAAGTGCGTGGACGCTGAAGGACGGCGTGTTCAAGCTGGAAGTCAGTCTCCCTGCCAATACGACGGCGCGTGTTTTTATCCCGACGACGGATGCAAGTCGAATTCTGGAAGGCGGGAATCCGCTTGATTCTTCATCGACGATTCAAGTGGTGGGTGAGCGAGTAAGACCTTGTGATGCGGGACAGCAACGCGTCGAGCTAATGGTGGGTTCGGGTGACTATGTGTTTACCGCTCCCAGCAGTGTTACGGCTTCGCGGGCACCGATCAAAACGGGGCCCGCGAAAGATCGCTCGGTTAATCCCGAGGAGCTTGATTTGGAAGGAGCGGAACTACTTGAGGAATGGACGTTTGCTGAGAAAGTCGACCAGAACAAATGGCGAGACCGAAAGAGCCTGAAGATTCGCGAACGAGACGGAAATGTCTACTTGGCTGCCGTCGGCCAGGACTCACAGTTCGTGACCGTCTTTTCGAAGCCTCACCAGGGAAAGCTCGCCATCGAGCTTCGTGCCCGGCCCGTCGATGGTGCCACCGTGTTCTTCTTTTGGGCGAACGCCGGCTCCGGTTTCCAACCCGGAAAGAGCACCCAGCGTGCGCTCGCAAAGTCGGACCAAATCAACGCGTACCTGTTTGCGATTCCTGAACAGGATCCCGTCAAGCAACTGAGGTTCGATCCCTTCAACGCTTTCGATCCGTATGCGAAGGCTAACGAAACGGAGATCCAATCCATCAAGCTCTACCGTCTCGCACCGGAGCGGGAGGACGATTGATGAAGTGTCTTCCGATGTGCAGTTTTTTAATCCTGTTCGTCTGGTTCAGCGACCAGCACGTCACCGCTGAAACAGCCAAGCCACCGAATGTGCTCTTCATCCTGACGGAGGATCAAGGTAGTCATTTGAGTTTGTTGGGGACGCCCGGGCTGAAGACGCCATACATGGACTCGCTCGCGCGGCGAGGCTGCTTCTTCTCCAATGCGTTTGTGACGTATCCCGTTTGCTCGGCCTCGAAAGCTGCCATCTACACGGGGCTCTACAACCACACCAATGGCATTCTTAACAACACCCACAACTATCACAAACCACCGTCTCAGATTACCGACGCCGAACGAGAACGTCGTCTCTACCAGATCAACCGAGTCAAACCGCAGTACACGACGCTGATCGAGTGGTTGAAGAAGCGCGGTTATTATCAAGGAGTCACGCACAAGCTGCATGTCGCTCCCGTGGAGAAGTTCCCGTACGACGAGTTTCTGGGTGGGTCGATTTCGGGTGTCAAAGGGTTTCTGGAGCGTGCCAAGACGACGGGCCGGCCTTGGTTCTTATTGGTCAACTTGCCGGAAACCCACCGCCCCTATCCCAACAGTGATCGAGATTCGATTCGCGTTCGGACCGACGAATTGGAGCTTCCGTCTTACTTGCCCGACACTCCCGCCGTTCGCAAAGACTGGTCGGAATATCTCGCGGGTGTGGAGAAGGCAGACCGTCTGGTCGGTCAAACGCTGGCTTACCTGGATGCTTCCGGAGAGACTGATGAAACGATCGTGATATTCATGAGCGATCACGGGCCGACGTATCCGCATGGAAAGATGACTCTCTATGACTTGGGTCTACGTGTTCCACTGGCGATCTCTGGTCCAGGACTTCCTGAAAACCAAGTTCACGAGCACTTGGTTTGTGGCCTGGACTTGTTCCCAACGCTGCTCGAATTGATCGACGGAGACCTGCAGGCGGTCAACCGATTCGACGGGAAGTCGCTTGCCGGTGTGTTCAAGAGCGAGCAACCAAGCACGACTGGGCTGCGTGAATTCGTCTTCGGCGAGATTTCGAATCGAGGACCACTGCCCAACGATGGTATTCAGGAACGGTCTGTCAACGATGGGCGATGGAAACTGATTTATCGCGAACGCGTCGAAGCCGGATGGCGTCAGGTCAACGCGGACAGTCGCGAGTTCAAGGTGTGGGGGAATCGCACCTATCGTGAAACCATTGAGCGGAAATCGGAATTCCCCCGGCAATACCAAGTGTTGCTGGAGATGGATCCACAAACACTCGGTGGATCGGTTCCGCGTCTTGAATTGTACGATCTCCAGGACGATCCGGACGAGATGAACAACTTGGTCGCTGAGGTGGAACATCAAACGCATCGAGATCGTCTTCTCAATGCACTCGCCGTCTGGGTCGAACAAACGCGGGACGACTCGATTGTCGAACTCGATGACCTGCGACGAGGGCTCCGATGATTCGAATCTTCTTGATTGCCGTCGTATCATTGACCGGTGTTTGCACGCGCGCCGCCGATCGCCCCAATGTCCTGTTGATCATGCCGGATGATCTGGGCTTTGCAGACCTGGGCTGTTACGGCGGCGAGATCGAAACACCGACGCTGGATGAGTTGGCTTCGAAAGGAACTCAGTTCACGCGGTTTCGTGCGACACCGATGTGTGCCACTTCTCGCATTGCGATGCTGGCCGGGATGCAAATGCACCGCGCGGGTGGAGAGGATTACAAACATTCGGTTCCGCTACCAATGCTGCTCAAACGCAGCGGCTACCGGACGTTGATGACTGGGAAGTGGCACGCGGGGAAACCGGACCCTAGGTCTCGGCGACTTTTTGATCGATCGTTTGGATTCTTGGGCGGGATGACGGACTGTTACGCGGGAGGCCCCGATTGGTTTCTCGACGAACAACCCTTCAAGGACTTTGATGACGGCTTTTACGCAACCCATGCCATTGCCGATCAGAGTATCGAGATGATGCACGAGGCGGATGCGGCAGCCGCGCCCTTCTTCATGTACGTCGCTTTCAACGCACCCCATCATCCTTGCCAAGCTCCGAAGGCGACGGTGGAGAAGTATCGCGATGTGTACCGTGCGGGGTATGCGGCGATTCGCGAACAACGAATTCGGCGTCAAACGGAGCTCGGTCTTGTCTCCCCTTCGACACGCCCCGCGGAGCTCGCCGCGGAAGTCCGCAGTTGGAACGAATTGACACCTCATCGACGCGGGGTCGAAGCCGACCGGATGGCAGCGTACGCGGCAGCGGTGGATGAGGTGGATCAGGCGATCGGAAAGATCGTCCGCTTCCTCCTCACTTCTGGTCTTGAGGATTCCACTTACATCGTCTTCCTTTCTGACAACGGTGGTGACTACAACAACGGATCGCTTGCCGGCGATGAACGGCAAGTCCCTTGGAAGCCCGGTGGCAATCCGAGTTCCAGTAACGGCTGGGCGTCCGTCAAATGCGCGCCGTTTCGCTATTACAAACATGCCTGCCATGAAGGCGGCTTGGCTACACCGCTTCTCATCGTGCCGCCGTCCGGCAAACGCAGCCAAGATCCAAATGCGGACGCGTTTGTTCCACGCGTCATTGACGATCCGGTGGAGATCACGGATCTCTTTCCGACCATCTGCGACTGGACGCAGACCGCTTATCCCGAGACGTTTTCTGGGAGACCCATTCGCAAACTTAGCGGACGCTCGCTAACGCCGTTGTTGAAACCCGGCGGCCGAATCGAGCCACGAACGAGTTTTCAGTGGTATCATTTTTCGCGTGCTTGGATCGAAGATGAATGGAAAGCCGTCCAGTTGTACGGTGGCCCGTGGCAGCTATTCGATCTCCGCAACG
>JBCBOO010000081.1:0-22670 GCA_039821235.1 Planctomycetota bacterium | reverse complement strand
ACGCAGAAAACGACGACGGTGGATCAAGACCCGTGGGCGGAACCCTCGTCGGTCAGTTTCTCTTCGGACAGCCGTTGGCTCGCCTACGAGCTTTCCTTTGACGATGAAAGTCGGAAGACGGCGATCTTTCTCTACGACATCGAAAAAAAGACGTCACACCAATTCACGTCGGGCTACTTCGGAGACAGCAACCCCGCGTTTTCACCGGATGGCAAGTACTTGTTCTTTCAATCAGAGCGTCACTACACCTCACCGATGTACGACACGGTTCAGGAGTCGTTTATCTATCAGGATACAACAGGGATCTATGCGATCCGTCTAAACGGTGATGTCGAATTGCCGATGCAAGCGAAGGTCGACGAGGTCGAGTGGGACGAAGCGAGCGAAGAGGATGAGTCGGAGGAATCCGAAGAAGAAGAGTCAAAGGATGACGGAGAAGCGGAGGAAAAGCCGTCCGATGATTCATCAGCCGATGACGAGCCATCTGAAGACGAAGACGACACGAATGCGGAGCCGAGCGATCCCGTCAGTGGCGTGTGGAACATGACGATCGACACGATCTTGATTCCCGCCGATCAGCGTTCCGCCACGGTGACTTTGGAGTTCGACGGAAAATCAACCGTTTCGGGATCCCTCAATGCCGGAGGAGAGGCCGTCACCGTCTCCGGCACGTTCCAACCGGAAACCGGCCGACTAGAACTCTCGGTCGACACGCCGCTCGGGCGCGCCACGATTACCGGAACGATCCAGAACAACCAATTCGAGGGAACCGCAAAGTTGAACGCGATCGGTATGAACGCGACCATGACGGGAAGTCGTGAAGGTGCCGCTTCATCGGACACCGGAAAGGGTGGTGGTGATGACAAGTCGGACGAAGTCCAACCGACCGAAATCGACCTTGAGAACGCAGATGAACGGGTGGTGGTGTTGCCGATCAGCCGCGGGCAATTTGGCAACATGGCGGTCAATCACAAGAACCAGTTGCTGTTCGTTCGGTACGGGAAAAACCCCGGGTTGAAGCTGATTGACTTGGGCGACGACAAACCTTCTGAGAAACAAGTTTCCGCGGGCGTCAACTCGTTCGAGCTGAGTGGAGATCGCAAACAAGTTCTTGTGCCGTCGGGTGGCAACTTTTTTGTCATCAAAGCGGCTGCCGGGCAGTCGCTCGGATCGCCCGTCAAAACCTCTCGGATGAAAGTTCGTGTTGATCGACGAGCAGAGTGGAACCAAGTCTACAACGACGCTTGGCGTATGTTTCGAGACTACTTTTACGATGCCGAGATGCACGGTGTTGACTGGGACGGCGTTCACGATCGCTACGAAGACATGCTGGAGGACGCCGCAAGTCGCTGGGATGTGGGCTATGTCATTCGCGAGATGATTTCCGAACTGAATGTCGGACACGCCTACTATCGTTCGGCTCCCGAGGAGACGTCCGTTGAGCAAGACGCCGATGCCGTTGCCGTGTTGGCAGCGGACTTCCAAACGGCCGACGGGCGTCATCAAGTGACAACACTTTACACGGGCGCTCCCTGGGATACTGATGCGATCAATCCGTTAGCTCAACACGGTGTGACCGAAGGTCAATATCTACTGCAGATTGATGGGTTTGATCTCGACGGGGAGGAAAACGTGTTCGCACGCCTCGAAGGACTGGTCGGCCAACCGGTCGAGCTGACTTTCAGTGACGACACGGTTTTGGACGAGGACGACAAGCGAATCATCGTCAAACCACTGCCTGATGACTCGACGCACCGCTTTCGTCATTGGATCGAATCGAATCGAAAGTACGTCGAAGAAAAATCTGAGGGACGGATCGGATACATCTATGTTAAGAACACGGGCCGAGACGGTCAAAACGATCTCGTTCGGCAATTCAATGCTCAACACGAGAAAGATGCACTGCTCATTGACGAACGATGGAATGGCGGCGGCCAGATTCCGACTCGGTTCATTGAGATGCTCAATCGTCCTGCGACGAATTATTGGGCTCGTCGTGACGGGAGGGATTGGCGTTGGCCGCCTGATTCGCACCAAGGTCCCAAAGCCATGTTGATCAACGGTCGCGCGGGAAGCGGTGGAGACATGTTCCCGGGACTTTTTCGGGACATGAAGCTCGGTTCGCTGATTGGACGACGAACATGGGGCGGATTGGTCGGAATCTCAGGAGGCCCCGGGCTGATTGATGGCGCGTCCGTCAATGTCCCCACGTTTGCCTATTACGAAAACGATGGCACTTGGGGGATCGAAGGACACGGCGTCGATCCGGATATCGAAGTGATTGATGATCCGGGCAAAATGCTCACCGGTGGCGACCCGCAATTGGATGCCGGGATCGAACACTTGCTGGACGAACTCAAACGTTCACCCTACCGCGCTCCGAAGAGACCGAAGTCACCCGATCGCAGCGGAATGGGAATCCCGAGATCCGACTGGTAGGCCTTCGCGCTAAAGCGTCAAAGAGGGGTGCCTGATGTTACTGCGCAACCCTCTCTGGTCGCTCCACGACCGTCTCTCACAGGCGAGAGAATTCGCAGACAACCTCTTTCTCCCAGGGGCAGAGAACTAAAGGTTGTCTTGACCGGTGAAGTTGGTCACGAGGGCTCGCAGCTTTCGTCGCAGGACACTGTAGCTGAAGAATGCTTTTCCGATTTCGTAATTGAAGTCGACCATTGCTTCGCGGTACTCGCGGTCTTGGATGATTCGTTCGACCTTCGCGACCACATCTCGGGTCAGGTAACCCTGCATCGCGATCACCTTGGCTCCCTTCGGTTCAATGTCGGCGACGTAGATCGAGTAACGATTGACGAGCACCGGTTTGCGGAAGTAGAACGCCTCCAGCAGCGCATTGCCGAAACCTTCGTAGAGACTCGGATAGGTGATGAAGTCGGCTTGGGAATAAGCGTCAGCAAGCGTGTAAATTTTCGAGCCATCTTCGTTATGACCACGCTTGTCTCCGACTTGCTTGTCACACAGCAGCAGGTGCACGCCGCTCGACTCGGCGAGGTCTCGAAGCGCCCCGAGGTACTCGTTGCCTTCGTCACCGCTGGCATGGGAGATCACAAGCTTGCACTTGTCATTTTTGAGTGCCGCAACCAAAGCGATCGAGTGCTCGATACCTTTTCGCGGTACCACCCGTGTCGGCTGCAGAAAGAGGATGTCGTCTTCTTCCAATCCGATGTCTTTTCGAAAGCCGCGAGCGTAGTCATCGATTTCTTCGGGCTCGGTTTCAAAGTCCAGCACGTTGGGAACCAAGATCGAAGACACGCCGCGTCGGTGTGCGAGGTCCTCTTGCGCGAACGAGTTGATTGTGACGTTCTGGATTTGCGGGAGTGCCGGAGGAAATGCCATCCAAAGCAAGTCCGTGACGGCTGAGACGCTAAATCGATCTCGTTCCCAATAGAAGTCATGGTGGTGCGCGATCGTCGGGAATCCAGTCTCGGCAATGAAATGCGTGAGCGCAACGCCGAGCGGGATGTTCATCGGAATGCAGAGCGCATTCTGGACGATCAGCAGGTCCAAGTCGTACCGCCGAGTGAACTCGTACAGTGTTCCTTTCAAGTAGTCCGCGAGCGCGTAGATTCGCCGGGTGACATCGGGCGTACGCGTGCGGGTTCCAAAGGCGCGACGATTGATCCACTCAATGTCGGGATGCCCAAAGTACGCGTGTGGCACCACCATCGATGTGTCGCGATCACGGTCACTTTCACCGGAATACCAATGACTGACGTGGCGGTGATCCCACAGGACCTGTGCCCACTTGGCACTTTCAAGCGAGACGCCGTCCGTGCCGGCAAATCGAGTTCCGACAAATCCAATTTGTACGCCCATGTCTCGTCTATCTGGTCAAAAGCATGTTGCGAGCTGATCAAGCCGTGTCAGGATCAGGTCGTGCGGTAAACCTTGCAAGCGTTCGTCATCGTCTCGCGCGCGAAGGCTGCGTTTGTCGCCCGCAAACCAAGCCGTTCGTAATCCCGCTCGTGATGCCGCCCACACGTCGTTGAGCCGATCGTTGCCGACGTAAAGAGCGTCCGACGGTGAAATCCCCAGCCGATCCAATCCAACACACAATACGTCAAACAAACGCGCAGCCGGTTTTGCTTGGCGATAGCGGTAAGAAAACACACACAAGTTGGGATCAAATAGCGAATCAACGCCGAAGTTGCCACCCAATTCTTCGATCAGTGGAATCGTAAACTGCTGCGCATTGCTCACAATTCCTAATTTAAGTCCACATTCGGCAAGCCCGGACAGCAGTGAGGCCGCGCCGGGCATTGGCCACGTCGCGTTCATCCGAGATTCATACTCTGCCGCCAACTGATTCGTTTGCCGCGTTGAGGCTAGGAGGCCATTTTGGTGCAAAACGCTCCGCCATATCGCAACGATATCGACTTCTGGTTTCGGGCGATCGGCGGACAAGCAGCGCCCGTTTTGGTCTCGAATCGCATCATGCAGTTGGGCAGTCGTTGGTACGTTCTGTTCGTCTGTCCGAATCCCGGCCGCTTCCACTGCGTCCCGAATCAGGTGTTCCTTGGTCGAAACATCTGCCGAACCGACGTCACCCGTTCCACTTATGAGTAATGTGCCATAGATGTCGAAAATGACTGCTTTGACAGTCTTCAGGGGTTCCAGCTTGGCTTCCCAGCCCGTTTCGATCGGGTCCATGGGAGACCGATTCTCGATGACCGAATGCATCCAGCGTGTCATTTGGAAATGGTCCTTTCGGTTCGACAAGGAAAAAAGTCACGTGACTGATGAAGAAGCGACAACGGAGAAACATCCGATTGAATACCCGACAGCTGACGCGCGTCGTCGACCGAAACGGAAGACAAAGCTGCGTACCGCTGCTGGAGGATCTCGGCGGTGGACGATAAGCAGTAAACGTCTCGGATTCGATTCTTGTTGGACTGAAGAACCGATGATTCGAATGGAGCTTGAAACGAACTCAATACGGCGTGTGCCGAGTCGCGAAGTGCTCGCAAATAGCCGGCGTCACTCGCGACGCGTTTGATCACCTGCATCTGTACTTGCGGCAAAAGCTGTGCAAAGTCGATCTGATCGCAATCGGATTCAACGATGCCATCGTCGATGCGAAAGGCATGACCGAAGGAATCCACGATCGAGGACCACGCTTGTTGCAACGCGACCGCGTATTCCCGTTTTCGTTCTCGAATCCAAGCGGGCCGACCAACGACGGGCAACGATGAATAAAAACGCCGAAGATCAACTCCGGCGGCTTCAAAGTCGTCGACAATGTTGGAGAGTTTTCGGGCGATTACGCCGCGACCTACCAACCAGGGTTCTAGGAACGCCATGCCAAACCCCTCGGCGGCACTGGTGGAAACCACGAAACTCGAGGCAGCTAAATTGTCGGTAAAACCGATGCCATCGACCGTTCCGGCATCGAAGATCGCTTTCGGCGAGCACTCTTTCGCGACCTGTCTCCAACGCTCATACGACTCGGCTTCGATCGGCGTCGTCGGAGGCAGTGTGATTCCAAGCGTGTGGGACTCCGGCAGCAGTTGTGCGAGAAAAACAAACTCACCAACATTCTTTCGGCGGATTCCTCGCACCGGATAAAGTCCCCACGTCCTGTCGCGGCCGAGATCAAATGCGTGACAGATCTTTGCCTTCGAAGCCGCCGCGTCAAGCTCCACGTTCTGGTCGGACCCGCTGAGTGAAACACTATTCGGCACGACTTCGATACGGTCGATCGGAATTCCAATTCCACGCAGCACATCCGCATCGGCGTTGGTCAACGTTGCGTAGTGGATACCATCCGAGTTGGGGTAGCAGTAGTCCGTCACGGTCTGCGGCGTGATCTCCGTGAGTTTGCTCTCGCGGATAGAGGCTTGGGCCAAACGGACATAGTTGTCCGGTCGATAGTCTTCCGAGTAGTCGTGAATCTGCAGCAGTTGGCGGAATCCAAATTCCCGCGAAAGGTACTTGATGACCGCGGGGATCGATGTGTTTTTTCCGAGCGTCGGATTGTGCCAGTGAAGAATCGTATCGTCGGGGCCAAGATCTCGATCGGATAGCACGCGGGCGATCTCTCGTGCCAAGGTGGGAGCTCTCGGCGACGATTGCTCCTTCTCGTCCAAGACATCGTCATAGTCCAATGCCGAGACGACCAGTTCACTGACAGTGCGCCGTGTCGTTTCCGTCAGGCCATCGTTGCGTCCGCCGGAAACCAATGCAATTTCGATCGAGGACGAATTTGCAAGCGCGGCAACGTGGTTTTCAACGACCTGGGTCACGCCGCCTCGCAAGAAGTGGCAATGAAGTATTGCAACCTTCAAAATGTTACCGAGGCTGGCTTGGGAGATTGGTTGCGATGACGCCGTCGGCGCCATAGTTGTCGACTTCGTTGACATCCAACGATTCGCTGTAGTCGTCCGACTTGACAATCACAATGTCACCGCTGGCGTCTTCTTCGATGACAGCTCCGTGGTGCCGAGTCAATTCCAAAGTCGCCAAGAACCAACCGATCACAGCTGATTTGTGAACCCCGCCTTCGACCAGATCCAACAGGGTGATCCGTTCATCTTGGTGAAGTCGTTCATGGATGCGTTTCATATAAACATGAATCGGTGTGTCATCGTAAATGACTTCCGTTTGTGGCGGACCGGCGGCTTCACGCATGATGCGTCCGAAGGCGCTGACGAGGTCCCAGATTTCCAGATCCGCGATCGGCTGATCTCCCGGATCAATGCGTCTCTTGGGTAGGTCATCGCTCATGCGTTCGTAATGCAGTTGCCAGCGTGCCGCCATCTCATCCAGCACCGAGGCGGCATCTCGGATTTCTTTGTACTGCAATAATCGTTCGACGAGTTCCGATTGTGGATCATCGATCTGTTCGTTCGCCTCGTCTTCCACTGGCGGTTTGGGCAACACCGCTTGACTCTTTAGCTCGACAAGCGTGCTGGCGAATTCAAGAAAGTCTCCGATGTCCGAAAGATCGAGCTCCTGGAGAAGTTCGAGATAGTCGCCGAATTGGTCAATGACTTTCGAAAGCGAAACTTCCATCAGACTGACTTCCTGCCTGCGAGCCAGGTAGAGCAGTAAGTCGATGGGGCCGTGATAGACGGGCAGCTGAACGCGAAAATTCATAAGCCCTTAGTGGCCGAGGTTGCTGAGGTATTCGATGCCCTGCTGGAGTTCCCCTAGTGTAGTGTCCTCGCGACCAACAATCACGGGACCGTGAAAGGTGGCGTCATCCAAGGAAGCGAACACGTGTGGGAAATCCGCCGTGCCCTCCCCGATCGGGACAGAAATCCCACGTCCGGCGGCCAAGTCAACGACACCATCGGTGGCGCAAACGACTTGAATGCGGCCCCGCAATGCACGAATTGACTCGGTCAAATCCATCCGATTGATGATCAAACGGCCTGGGTTGAGCGCAACAGCAACAAAGCCTTCCTGGTCGTAATCCAGCATCTTTGCCAGGCTCTCACCGGACTCGCTGCCCGTTTCGGCCGTGAGAAAGGCGCCGATGCGAGCGCCAAACCGGCCAAGATCGCTGAGCACCGAACGCAGGGTTTCATGCCGCGGATCCGACTCGTCATCAGTGACGTACCCGATGGAATTAATGACGTGCGATGTGCCAAGCTTGTACGCAAACTCCATCGCTTGCTTGGTCGCTTCGACGCGACGTTGCAAGTCCAGGGGATTCTCGTAACCTCTCCGTGTTTGAAAGCGCAGCGCCGCGACGCGAAGGTTTCGTTCATCAAGCAGCTTGCGAAGATGACGCAGTCCGGTTTCGGTGATGGTTTCCGGATGAATCTCGCCGCGACCGTCCAGTTCCACCAAGTGCACGCCCAATCGAGCCGCGATGTCGAGTGACTTCTTCAGTGGGACCTTCAGTCCATCGAGCCGTAACGCAAGTCTTAGGTTTGCCATCCAGTCCTATTTCTCCAGCTCCGCTTCCAAGCGTTTCAGTTTTTCCTTGAGCGACTCAATCTCGTCGCGGATTTTTTTCGGGTCAGCCTTCGGCTCGTTGGCTGGAGCAACCTTCGTGGCCGACTCAGGCGGTGGGAGCTCCAACACGGAATCGAAGTCGCCTTCGTTTGCCTTGGCCGCCTCTTTCGAACTGTTGGCCTCGTCACCCGAGGCGAGCCAAACCCCCAGTGCCGCACCAATGCCGTCAAGCGGCGTGGAGGCGACCGGCGGCGAATCAACGGACTGACTTGTGTCGGAATCGGGGGATGACGCTCGTGAAGGCGACGCGAGGCTAGCGGCAAAGTCAACGGTTTCGTTGACCAGACGATCGCCGCGAATGAATCGAACCTCAACGGACTCCTGCGGAAGCGATGCTAGCAATCGTCGCAGTGTCCGCGCATCACTGACCAAATTGCCATCAACCGCAACGATTTCATCTCCGATGCGAAAACCTGCCGAGTCGGCGGGACCACCCTCATCGATCGACTCGATTCGAACGCCCCTGCGGCCACTCAGATTGATGACCTGTGCACCCAGTTGACGATCGCTTTGGTTGACGGTCGCAGCCGGACTGGGGAGTGATGGGACGGGCGGTGGCGAGAACCGTTCAGAGGGATCGAATCGCCTGGCTTCATTGAAGCTCACTTGGGCTGTGGGCGAGGCAACGACGGCTGGCGAGGTAACGAGTGGTACATCGATTTCGAAGACGCGTCCCTGACGACCTATTCGCAAGCGGACTTTATCACCGGGACGGCGGACGGACACTTCGTCTGCCAACTGCGGAACCGTCGGCGTGGGACGTTCGTCGATTGCAAAAATGTAGTCTCCAACACGAAGCCCGGCGGAGATGGTCTCGGAGTGGGGCAGAATCTCGGTCACTCGGACACCGGGATAGCCGGGGTTGGCGGCGATCCCCTTGATTCCAAGCGATGCGGCGTTCGATAGACGGGCGCTGGAGGCCGCTCCATTGAGGTCCTTGTCCACGTCCCCTTCCAGGCTCTCGTCCAAGTCACCGTCCAGTGGAGCCAAGATCGATCGCCCAAATCCAGACGAAGTGTTCGTTCCACCAGCCGGGCGAACGGGAGAGTACCGATTTGACGGCGCGACGTCGGGCTGTCCCGGTAATCGATAGCGGGCCGACGGCAAATTGGAAGTGTTCTCCGCCAGAGGCCGATTCGCTTGCTCGACACTCTGTCGAGCGGACGCTTCTGAAGAAGCACTCGGAATCGGTCTCGCTGGCAACCGGGGTGTCGGGTTGGCGGCGGGGGCATTTCCTGTCCCGGCGGCATTTCCGATTCGTTCGCGTAGACGACGAAAAAGCCCTTGTCCTGAAGCATCCTGGACAGAAAGGACACAAACGAACGCGACAGATGCAGTGACGGCGAAAGGACGTGAAAAACGCATGAAACGAGTCTCTAACAAGGAGGATCGAGCAAACACATCATACGCGTCACCCCCAAAAAATCGAGCCGTGTCCCGATTCGCCTTGCCACCAACTCCGCCTCCACGCTATTCCGTGAAACTGGAAGTGTCGGCCCACACAAGATGGTCGCGTCCGAAAAATGAAACCGAAGTGGGAGAGCTCGGATGGCTGCTGGATGGATGGAACCGAATCAATGCCGAAGTCTTCTCATCCTCGTGGAATCCGTGACTGCTCCGTTACTGATTGAACACCCGGCTCCGGTTTGCCTGGAATCGGATGTGGAGTCGGATTTAGAGGTTCCCGGTGACGCGGCCCAAACCGCCGAGCTGATTCGATCCTTGACGCAACAAGCTCTCGATTCGATGCCCGATGGTGGCGACCTCACGGTCACGGCATGCCGCGTCGGTGATCGAATGGAACTGGAAATCGCCGACAACGGCGGCAGTGTCTTCCAGCGCGAACGCAAGTTGCCGATCGTGGCAGCGGCACTGAACGTACGATTGCAGTGGCAAGACTGTCCGCAAGGCGGCGGGGCCGTGACGGTCAGCTTTCCAGCCGACACGATCGAAAAGCGAGCGGCGGCCTAGTGCTTTGTCTTTTCAATTGACTTAACGATACGAAGCAACGTGCACACCACCGCTCAGACGTCGGAACTCGAACTCGTAATTGGAACAAAGCACTAGGCGTGTTACGTCAACGAAAGGAATCGTTGAAGTCGACGTTGGAGCAAGTCCCGGCTTGGTCCGTGTTGACAACCCATCGGTCAGTCATCTGGGGCTTGGCCGCATTGTTGCTTTGCGCCGGTCTCGTTTTCGTCACGCGGCAGTCCCCCCAAACTTCGCTGGAGCCACTGTTCGCCGGACAAGAAATTGGCAACGTGCAATTCCTCCGTTACGAAACCGCGTTCAGCCGTGCGGGATTGAAAGGAGCCGTTCACCAGGGAGGTCGGTTGCTTGTGCCTCGCGAGTCGCGACACGAGTACTTGATCGCACTGGAAGACGCCGGAGCGCTGCCATTTTCTGCAAGCGATTCCGAGACTCCACAGGAGAGCATGGGCGAGAGCTTGCTGGTCTCTCAAAAAGAACGTGACCGCCGAAGACAGCAAGAAAAAGCCACCCAGCTCGGCCGCAAGATCTCTTCGCTCGCAGATATCGCATGGGCCAGCGTCGACTATGACGAGCATGCCAGCGGAGGATTTGACCCGCGGATCGAACGTGCCGCAAGTGTCCTGATCGTCACGCAGGACGGCACACCTCTGTCACCTGAACGTGTTCTGATGATTCAAGATTTGGTCCGCGGGGCTTACGCCGGGATGCAGAAAGAAGACGTCACGGTGACCGACTGGGCCGCCAGCAAAGCTTACAAAGGAAACGAAGACCCCGGCGTGATGCAGTTGCGTCACGTCGAATTCGAGACAAAGCGACGTCTCACGGAACTGCTCGATGCATTCGCCGGCATTCGGATCGCAGTGACCGCCGTCCCGGATCCCGCGGACAATGCTCCGAACGTTGTTGGCACACCGTCGGTTCAAGTCTCCATCGGCATTCCGGAAAGTCAGTTTCATTCACAGTGGGTGCGCCAGTTCCAACACCAGCACGCAGAGAACGCGCCCGTTGTCGCACCCACCGACTCCCAGCTCGCATCGGTTCGCGAGCATCTGATCCAAAATGTCCGTGATGCAGTGACGCCTTTCGTGCCCCATCGCGACGAAGAGAAAGCGATCCACATCTGGAGTTTTCCAGACGACGTGTGCGGCCCCAGCTACGTCGAAGCCAGTGCGAACGAAACACACACGCCGCAAGACTCCTGGCCAGGATTCGATTGGAATACGGAGCGACTTGCGGAGGCCTCCGCAAGCGTCTTGGCCTTTGCGAAGCGAAACGCGATCGTGGTGATTCCGGTTGCCGCGCTCGCGGTGATTTCGCTGTTTGTTTTGATCGCGGCCATGAAACTGCGTTCGAAGTCATCGATGGTTCCGGATTCGGAGATCGATTCCGTCTCGGCAGGTGAAACGGCCGCCGATGGCGCGTCTTCGGATCATGAACAACGACACCTGCGAGAAGACTTGGCCGAACTGGTGGAACAGAACCCCGAACTGGCTGCCCAGATCGTTCATCGATGGGTTTCGGACGCTGCCTAAGCATCACATGAACCATCAATGGCCCATTTAAAACGTAGGACAGGCTTCCAGCCTGTCTTACTAGGCATGACAGATCAGGGGTGACAGGCTGGAAGCCTGTCGTACTTATTAGTCATGACAGGCTGGAAGCCTATCGTACTTATTGTTCCGACGTTGCGAAGTCATGTGGAGCGAACACGGGAGACCAAGATGAAAACGGATCACGATTCAGACCGCACGCCAGCGGCAACCGTACAGACGGTCCACCAAATCGCTCTTCTTCTCCACAGTCTCCCCGAGCGAACGCACCGGGCTCTCGTCGGGCAGTTGGCCGAAAAGGAGCGGCGCGCCGTGGCGGAAGAACTGCAAGCGATTCAAGACGTCGATGCCCTGGAGCAATACCGTGTTCTGAAAAAGATGCGTGAAGAGTTGCTCGCAGAAACGGCAACCGTCGATCGCGTCGAATCGGAAATCCACGACGAAATTCAAATCGGCCGTGCACGGGTCACCAGCCAGCGGTCAAAGTCGTTTCGATCCAAAAGCGTGACGACCGCGGCTTCCGAAGCGGCTTCGGTCCAAGCGAGCAATCAATCCGAAGCAACCCGCCAACCGCCTACCGATACCCATCAAGTCATCCCCGTTCGCTTCGAACAAACCCAAGCCGCCGGTGTGGTGCCCGACCACATGCGGACTCCCTCGACCGAGTCTTCCGAGCAAATCGCTCCCGCGTCCGTTCCCTTTTCTGACGCCAGGCCGTCATCTGTCTCGGCGGCGGAAACGCGGCGACCTGCCGAGCCATCCAAACCAATTCGAACTCGCGTTGACGGGAGTTCGTCGGCCGATCCGAAGTCCGCGGCGATTGAACTCGCCGAACGGATTGATGACTACCTCGTTCAATTGCCTCCCGAGCGACTGTGCTTGGCACTCGGGCAAGCATCCACCAAGCAAGCGTTTTTGGTACTCTGTGGTTTGCCCAATGAAATCGCGGAGGCTGCGCTTGCCCTCTTGCCGCAACGTCAAGCTCGTCAGGTGAGAACGCAGATGCGACGGATCGGGCGATTGCATCTCAGCGAAATCGATCAAGCCAAACAACAAATTGCGCAAATTGCGATGCAGCACGAAACCGAACCGATGGCCATGGCCGCGTGAGGAACCGTCCAGATGAACCGCAGTGGTGTCGCGCCCCAAGAACGCAAGGGGCGATTGATCGCGGCGGGCATCCTTGTCTTGTCGATCCTTGCGGGCGTCTACCAAGGCCGCGGACCGACACCCGCGACGAGCGAGCGTGATGCGAATCCCCAACGAGCCAACGCGTCGCGGATGCGCACGCTACTAAATGAGTTGCTGGGCGATCCTCCCCAAACTCACTCGCTGGGAACCCAAGAGGGCATTGCGTTCTTAGAACGCATCGAGTCCTTCTTGGATGCACGAGGAGCCAATCACAGACGGATCGAAATCCCGTTTGATCCCGCGTCTCCGATCGAAAACCCGAGTCCACGACTTAAGTTTCTCAGCGGGGAGACTACGCTTCGAAACTTGCTCGTGACAGTAGAAGGGACTCGTCCCGACCTGCCACCCCTGCTGATTTGCACCCATCATGATTCATGCGTTTGGGGGCCGGGTGCCGGTGATGCCGGCTCGGCTGTTGTGGCGTTGCTGGATCATATCGACCACTGCGTGAAACACCCGCCGCGCCGAACGTTGCTGTATCTGTTTACCGATGGAGAAGAGTTTGGATTGCTTGGCGCGCGAGCCATCGCGGAAAAGGACACTCTGCCATTCCGCGAACCAGCGTTTGTGCTCAATTTTGATGCTCGGGGAAACCGCGGCGCCGTGCCGATGTTCGAAACGCATCGCGGCAATGCGAATGCCGTGCGTCACTTGATCGGACATCTCGCAGCACCTCGCCAAACGACGTCCTTGGCGGTGACGGTTTATCGAATGCTGCCCAATGCGACCGACTTTAACGTTTGGAATCAGACCCTGGGCTGGCCCGGCTTCAACTTCGCGACGATCGGGGGTGCACACCATTATCACCAGCCCTCCGACGTCCCGGCCAATCTGAGCGATCGCACACTGCAACACATGGGAGACCATCTTTTCTCCGTCCACCATGCGCTCGATACGATGGACGAGGATCGATTCAACGAGATGGTCACCCCAACCGACCAAGATGCCGTCTTCTTTGACGTCCTCGGACTTTGGGTGATTCGATCCACCGAGTTGATCCAGCGTTGGATCGCGATCGCATGCGTTTGCGTCTTAAGCGTCCTTGGCTTACGAGAGTTTTCGCGACGAGCGACTCGTCCAAGTTTCCTTGAAATGCTGAAATTACTGGTGGTATTTCCAATCGTGGGTGCCGTGGCCGGATTGATCGGACGAGGAATGCAAGCGTTGCTCCGAGTGACCGACTACGGCGCACTGTCTTACACGCCGGTGGATCTTGCCTTCGGTTTGTTGACGACCTTCTTGGTCTTTGGCGCGGCACTATTTGTTCAGTCGGCGTTTGACCGTCGCTGGCCCATTGACAGGCACCGCGCATTCGTTGGTTCGGGCACTTGGGGCACCAGTGTTTGTGCGTTGCTAATCTCCCTGCTGCTGCCCGGCGGGGCCTACCTCCTGGTGGTCCCAGTGACGACTTACGTGCTCGTCCGAATCTCGCTCAGCCCCGTGACCGACCGCTCGGTGGCGATCGCGCGTTGGGCGGCTTGGGTGAGTGCATGTGTAATAGTCGGTCCGCTGATTCCTTTGTTGGTTCAGGCGCTCGGGCCCTGGAAGCAAACACTGTACGCAACACTCGCGTTGATGCTAGCAATCGCGGCATGGCACGTTGCGAAACCGGTAATCGTTAAAGTCAACCAGGATTCGCCATAAAGCGGGGGGAATGCATCTGTCAAACGGATTGTTTCTGAACAATCTTGTCAGATTTGCCGATCCAGAAACTGGACAAGTCACCAAACCGAGGCGGATTGTCCGGCGCGCCCTCCGAAGCGTTTGCGTCATCGGAGAGTGGGCGAGGTTGAGGCGGCGAAGGAGACTTCTCCCGAGACCGAGCACGTTCGAACGTGTCCCACCCGCATGCACACCACGACCCAAACTGGTGTGACGTTGTGGCCTGAATGATCCACCTACGCAATGGACTGCGATTGTGAATACGAAACGATTGATCCGAGTCTCCGTGGCCGCATTGCTGGTGACCACTGCGTCGAGCGCCACGGCACAGACCCCCGTGCCGACCACTCCCACCACGCCGACACTCTGGCGTTTTATCGGCATCCCCCAGGGTCTGCAGAAGATCCGCGACGTGACCGTGAACCGTCGTGGGAACTTCCCCGGCCTGGAACGGAAGCCCGCGATCAAACGAATTGGTGATCCCGCCAATCTGGAATCAGACAACCCGGCGATCAAGACAGCGGCGGAGATCAAGCAGGCCGAGGACCTGAAGGACCAGAAGATCAAGGCGATCAAGTTCCTCGCGAAGATGGGGTGCGGCTGCTACGACAAAGACGGCAAGATCACCGACGCATTGATTGCGGCGATGGATGACTGCACGCCCGACGTTCGCCTGGCCGCAATTGAAGCCATCGAAGAAACCGCCAACGGCGAATGTTGTACCAAGTGTGGATCGACGTCTTGCTGCAGCGAGAAAGTCACCAAGCGTCTTAGTGAGATCGCTTACGAGCGTGACGACACCGGATGTTGCTTGGAGCCGAGTGCGGAAATCCGCGAGGCAGCCGCCAAGGCGCTCTGCGTTTGCTGCCCGAACCGAGCCACCGGCCCGATCGAAGAGGATATCCCAGAACTCGATGAGCCCGAAGTCGTTCCCACGCCAGACAAGCCAAAAGAAATTGATGGCGAAGGCGGAACGAAACAATCGAAGGCGATCGAAGGTGAAGGCGGCGAAGAAGACGGCGGCGAAGAAGAAGCTGAGCTTGATTCCGATGCGACGGAAGAGTCCCTTGAAGACGCGGTCGAAGACGCTGTCGATCAGTTGGAGTCCGGGTCCGATTCGGCGGCAAAACCTTTGATGCGAACCAATGAAGTCTTGAGACTGCGTTCGGCCGAATCGAGTCTTCCTCAGCCCATCGAAGTACCCGCTCCCGCGGTGGCTGCTCCCGTCAAGCGTAGCGACGTGGAGATCGGTGAGGTCACCGTCATCGGCGGCATGACCATCCGCCCGGTAACGATCTCGACCGTCGCAGCAACGGAAGAAGAGTTCGTCGCTCCGGCGTCCAGCAGCACTGCCCAAGCGGTGTCGCAGCAAGATCAGCAGGCCGTTTCGATCTCGCTCAAAGACCTTCCACAATCACCGGCCGCTCTGCCCGCGCCGATAGCTTTGCCGATCCAAGCCAGCCCCGCATCGGCCGAACGCCCCATGCCGACAACGGCTCCTCAAGCAAAGATGGAATCGGTGCCGTCCTCGCGCCCGGTTGCGAAACCGGTCCCAACGGGTCGCAAGCAAAAAGCGGAAGCGAAAATCGTCGGGGTGGATTACCGCACCGGTCGAGTCGTCCTTCGCAGTGGACAGCCTCTTCGTGCTGGTGCGTCGGTCACCGTCTATCACCGATACCTGACCGGGGAACGTTTGGTCGCACACCTTCTGATCAAGCAAGTCGATGGCGCACAGGCCATCGCCGTGGCAACCGACAAAGAAGGGCTGGGGAAGATTGAAGCGGGCGATCGAGCGATCTGCTTCTAACACCACCCCGGTACGGAACACGCCCGTACTGAAGACGAGCGGGATCGAGTAAACTGCGGTTTTGAATCAACCTCTGGGTTCCATTCGATGCCGAAACTTGATTCCGCCGGAGACTCACTGACCGGGTGCTTTTCGAGTGAGCTGCTTGGTGCTGTCCAAGCTGCACCCCGACCGCCGCTCGGAGAGGGCGAACCCCAATCCGAGCTCGTCCGTCTGCTCGAAGGCGGGATTGGAGATCACTTGAGTGGCGTTTCGCCGCGCCGCCAAATGGAGTGTCTGAGCGGGCTTTGGCTTTTAGCGGGCGACATTCACCGCAGCCACGATCTCAGCCAAGACCTTGGGAGTGCCGAGGGAAGCCTCCTGCATGGAATCATGCACCGACGTGAAGGCGACTTTGGGAACGCCAAGTATTGGTTTCGTCGAGTCGGAGAGCACGAGGTGTTTCGTGAATTGGCCGATGCCGCCGATCTCAGTTACGAAGATCCGTTCGACTTCGTCGACCGTTGTCAAAACGCCACTGAGTCACGCGATGAGTCTCTCATTGAGACGTGTCTCACAATTCAGTGGGTTGAATGGCAGTTACTGATGAGTTTCTTGGTTCGGGGCTAACCAATGAACGATGCCTTGGAAGTTTTGATCATTGAAGATGATCGGGACACGCTCGCCAATCTGATTGACATTCTGGAGTTGGACGGCCACACCATCTCGGGTGTCTCCACGTTAGCTGCGGCAAAAGCGCTCGCCGGCCAGCACGACTTTGGCGTCGCGATTGTGGATCGCAAGCTGCCCGATGGAATGATCGAAGACTTTCTTCCGGAACTCAAGGAAGTGCTGGGTCAAGCGGAAGTGATCGTGATCACGGGCTTCGCGGACATGCAGAGTACGATCACCGCGCTTCGACTCGGCGTGCTGGACTACGTGGTCAAACCGATCATCCCTGATCATCTTCGCCGCACCGTCATTCGCATCGCGGAAAACCATCGTCTCGGCAAGGCCCTTGCCGAAGAGCACGCGTTCGCGGACTTGGTACTCAACACGGCGGAGGCCATCGTACTCGTCCTGGACCTTTCCGGAAACGTCATTCAATCGAATCCCTATTTTGAACAGCTGACGGGATGGTCCGAAGATCGTTTGAAAGGCTGCGATTGGTTCGAGATGTGCATTAACGAGGCGGATCGGAATCGTGTTCGCGATGTCTTTTTGAGTCCCGTCGGGCAGCAGGGCGTGCGAGGGTTTGTCGACTATGTTCGCGGTGTCGACGGCACACGTTACCAGGTCCGTTGGTCGAACACGGCGTTGTCGAACCATCGCGGCGAAGCCAGTGCGGTCCTGGCGGTTGGCGTGGATGTGAGCGACGTGACGGAGGCTCAAAACCGCGCACTGCAAGCAGAACGATTAGCCGCGATCGGGGAGACGATGACTGGGCTTGCTCACGAAAGCCGGAATGCGTTGCAACGGATTCAAGCTGCGACGGAGATGTTGCTCTTGGAAGTCGAAGACAACGAACACGCCCTCAAAGACGTTCGAGCGATTCAGAGGGCCAACTCCGATCTGAAGTGTTTATTGGATGAGGTACGCTCATTCGCCGCCCCGATCCACCTCCGCTATGAGTCGGCTTCGTTAAATTCGATTTGGCGTCGTGTTTGGAGCGACCTCACGTTGAAGCGGACGGGCCGCGTGATTGAACTCCGTGAGGACGTCGACTCGGAGCTTATTGCCGAAGTCGACGTCTTGCGAATGGAACAGGTCTTTCGCAACCTCTTCGAGAATGCAATTTCAGCATCCGAGGACCCGGTCAAGATCCTGATTGGCGGGGAGACGGACGGGAATCAGGCAAGTGTGAGCTTGGAAGACAACGGTCCGGGGCTCACCACAGAACAGCAGCGAAAACTCTTTGAGCCGTTCTATACGACCAAGCAGACCGGCACCGGATTGGGACTTGCGATTTGTCAGAGGATTGTGGAAGCTCATCATGGTAAAATCGAGGCTCAATCACTCGACGAGGGTGGCGCACGTTTTCAGATCGCTTTGCCGCTAAAAAAGCAGTCCGCTTTCAGGATGCTGACGTAATGGAACCACTTAGCCGAGCCGTGTTGGCTGCCGTTTTAAAGGCAGCCGTGGATGCCATCGTGCTCATCGATGCACGGGGAATCATCCAGTCGGTCAATACCGCTGCGCTCGTCATGTTCGGGTACAACCGAGAGGAGCTCGTCGGCAGCAACGTCAGCATGCTCATGCCGTCTCCCTACCATGAGGAGCATGATCAGTACCTTCAAAACTTCCACGCGACGGGCGATGCCAAGATCATTGGCATCGGACGCGAAGTCGAGGCGAGACGTGCTGACGGAAAGACTTTTCCGATTCACTTGGCGGTCAGCCGCGTGGAAGCGGAAGGGGAAGTCTTCTTTACGGGAATTATTCGCGACATCTCTGACTTGAAGAACACCGAAGCAAAACTGGCACAAGCCAATGAGGAGCTGGAGAATCGAGTCAAAGAGCGGACGAGACAGCTGGAGCAAACACAGGCCGAACTGATCAAGTCCGAAAAGCTTGCGACGCTGGGTCATGTGTCAGGCGGGATCGCTCACGAGATTCGTAACCCGCTCAATGCCGTCCGAACGTCGGTCTACTACCTGCGGAACGCAAAATCACCCTCGGAAGAGAAAGTCGCCGAGCACTTGAAGCGGATCGATCGACAGGTTTCGCTCATTGACAATGTGATCACCGCTTTGTCCGACATCGCTCGCCTCCCCGAACCGGCGACCAATCGGTGTGACATCCCCCAGTTGCTCACCGAAGCGATCGGTTCGGTGACCTTGCCAAGCCGGCTGCAAATCGAACTGGAAGTCGACGACGGATTGCAGGCGGATGCCGACCCGAATCAACTGTCAATCGTCTTTCGCAACCTCATCCGTAACGCACGGGATGCGACCTCGGCCGGTGGTACGATTCGGGTCAGCGGGACTGTCGACGGCAAGAGTGTATTGGTTTCTGTCGCTGATACCGGGGTCGGTATTCGAGACGAAGACATGAAACGGATCACAGAACCGCTATACTCAACGAAACCGCGTGGAATGGGGCTGGGGCTCGCAATCTGTACGGCGATATTGCAGAAAAACCATGGTCATCTGAGCGTGGAGAGTCTGCTGGATGAGGGAACGACATTTCACGTTCACCTCAAGAAGTACTTAGAGGGCTGAAAGCATGGCTGCTGGTCGAATTTTGATTGTCGACGACGATGAGGATATTCGCGCCAATTTTTCGGACATCCTTTGTGAGCTTGGTTATGAAACATCCCTGGCGGGGGATGGAGAATCGGCGCTTCAACTTGTCCGAGAGAAAGAATACGACGTTGTTTTGCTGGACTATCAAATGCCGGGGATGGATGGTGCAACGCTCTACGATGCCATCAAGAAAGTTCGACCCTCGATCGCCGGAATCATGGTGACGGCGTGGGCAGGTAGCGATGGTGCACAACGGGCTCGTGATGCCGGTACCTGGGAAGTGCTTCGCAAGCCTGTCGATATCGCCGAACTGCTGGGAAAGATCCAATTGGCGACGGCGGCACCGCTGGTTTTGGTGGTGGATGATGACCACGCGTTCTGCCAGATGCTGTGGCGGCTGCTGAACGAACGGCGATTCCGTGTTGCAATCGCGCACACCGAAGAAGACGGCATCCGGCAGGTATCGAATTCCGAATACCAAGTGGCCATCGTCGATCTCAAACTGGGCCAGGGAGATGGAGTGAACGTGATTCGGCGCATCCAGCAAGCCGTTCCATCCACGAAGACCTTTCTCGTTAGCGGAAATCTACGCAACGCGATTTCAGCCTCCCAGGAATTTGAAGAGGCGGTGATCGAAGCGGTCTTGGAAAAGCCACTGAAGTTGGAGTCGATTAACCGAATGCTGGGTTGACCGACGCGTTCTCGTGGACGTCTGAGATGGCTACAATCGGCAACGAAGAACCCACTCCCTCAAGGATCGACGACATGTCAACTGAGCAGGACACTCAAACGCTCACCCAAGAAAACGACGTTTCGAAATGGGGCGGGCGAGACCCGTCCCAACCGCTGAGTGAAAATAGCCCGTTGCTCAAGTGGATCGAAAAAATGGTCGAGCTGACTCAGCCCGATGCGATTCACTGGGTGGACGGATCCCAAATCGAGTACGACACGCTTTGCGAACTAATGGTCGCCGGCGGAACGTTCATCAAACTCAACGAAGAGCTTTGGCCCGGGTGTTTCCTATCGCGATCGGATCCCAACGATGTCGCCCGCGTGGAGGATCGCACGTTCATCTGCTCGCTTTCCAAAGACGCCGCGGGTCCGACCAATAACTGGGAAGACCCCTATAAAATGCGGCGTAAGCTGAAGGATTTGTTTCGTGGTTCGATGCGCGGACGGACGATGTACGTGCTGCCGTTTAGCATGGGACCCGTGGGTTCGCCGATGTCTCAGATCGGCGTTCAACTGACGGACTCTCCCTACGTCGTCGTCAACATGCGAATCATGGCAAGAATCGGGTTACCGGTGCTGGCCGAAATTGAGAAGGACGAGAAACGCGTTGTCCCGTGCATGCACTCCGTCGGGGCGCCGTTGGAACCCGGTCAGGAAGATGTTCCTTGGCCATGCAATGATGACAAGTACATCGTTCACTTCCCCGAAACACGGCAAATCTGGTCATACGGTTCCGGCTACGGTGGAAACGCGCTCTTGGGGAAAAAGTGCTTTGCGCTTCGGATCGCATCCAACATCGCCCGCGATGAAGGATGGATGGCCGAACACATGTTGATTCTCGGCGTCGAGAGTCCGGAAGGCGAAAAGACCTACGTGACAGCCGCGTTCCCGTCCGCGTGTGGCAAAACCAACTTCGCGATGTTGATTCCACCGGAAGGATTCGACGGCTGGAAAGTGTGGACCGTCGGAGACGATATTGCTTGGATCAAACCCGATGAATCGGGACGCTTGCGAGCGATCAACCCCGAAGCCGGCTTCTTCGGCGTCGCCCCGGGAACATCGGCGAAGACCAACCCCAACGCGATGGCGACACTTTCACGGAACACGATCTTTACCAACGTCGCCCTGACGCCCGAGGGAGGCGTTTGGTGGGAAGGAATGACGGACGAGCCTCCCGCGGAATGCATTGACTGGCAAGGCAACCACTGGACACCGGCAATCGCGGAGGAAACCGGCGCCAAAGCAGCGCATCCGAATTCACGCTTCACCGCACCGGCGTCACAGTGCCCGACGATCGACCCCGATTGGGAAGCGCCCACGGGTGTGCCGATTAGCGCCATCATCTTTGGAGGTCGACGCGCCAAGACGATGCCGTTGGTTTATCAGGCATTCAACTGGAGCGCCGGTGTTTACATGGGTGCGACCGTCGGATCGGAACGCACCGCTGCGGCCGCCGGAGTGGTGGGCGAGGTCCGACGCGACCCGATGGCGATGCTGCCCTTCTGTGGCTACCACATGGGCGATTACTTCCGCCATTGGATTCGCATGCAGCGATCGCTGGCCGAGACACCGCAGATCTTCCACGTCAATTGGTTTCGCAAGAACGAAGACGGTGACTTCCTGTGGCCCGGATTCGGCGAAAACTTGCGTGTGCTCAAGTGGATCATCGATCGCGCGAAAGGGCGTGCGCTCGGACAAGAGACGCCGATCGGTTGGGTGCCCCGCTACGAGGACATTGAATGGAAGGGGCTCGAGTTCTCAAAAGAGCAGTTTGAAGAGATGCAAACGGTCGATCGAACTGCGTGGCGTGCCGAAGTCCTCGGCCACGAAGAACTCTTCATCAAGCTCCACGACCGCCTCCCACCAGAAACCGTGTACGAACGCGAGCTGCTAATCTGCCGCCTCTAACGGACGACACTTTTATCGCCCGAAAAGTGTGTCCCCCCCTTCATGGCTTTGGTCATCAGCATGGTACCGGCGTGTCGTCGCGCCGATTCGACCGCGTTCCTGACCCATGCCATGGAGTTTACCGTGTTTCCATCCGTTTCTCGGCGCCAGAAGAAGTCTCACACTACAAAACGTCAGCATCGCCGAATGCTGTTCGAATCTTTGCAAGATCGTCAGCTGATGGCCCCAGACATGGACGTCTTAAGCGACGCACTTCGAGGCGACGTCTTTGGTGACCTTCAGACGGCAGTAAACCGTCAGGTGCTGCAGGCCGAAGCTCCACTGGTCGGGAGTCAACTGGCATCAAACTCGGCGGCTAGCTTTTACTCCGAAGTCGATCAACGCTTGAACGACCTTCCGAATGATGTTGAAAGTCCAAGTGCGATGAAACTGGCCTTGGAACAGTCTCTTGGTGATTTGCTTGCCGGTGACGTTCAAGTCGTGGAGTCTGGTGACACCGTCGCGTTCACCATTCCACTCGGTGCGTCACGCGTGACTTCGGTTGCACTCGATCTCGGACTGGGAGATCGATCGATGGTGGATGTGCTCTTGCACCATCACGACGCCGTGGAAGTCGCTTTGGATTGG
>JBCBOO010000080.1:0-22815 GCA_039821235.1 Planctomycetota bacterium | reverse complement strand
CATGCTGATCGCAGACGCCGACTTGCTCGTGAAATGCTGCGTGAATCATTTTTCGGCGATCTGCAAACCGGCACTGATGAACGGAAAATCCGTCAACGATTCGAGCAACTCCTCGCACTGGCGGCCTAAGTCAACGCTAGTTGAAAACCAATCGCCTAAAGTGCAGTTGGGTAATAAACGCCGCCTAAATTCATCCGGTCGCGACGAGAGATTTTCCATTGTCAAAATGCCTAACTGCGCGACTCGGGTGAGTTTCTTTGTTGAGCACAGAATTTGAGCATCCGCTCAAGCCGCTAAAGTGGACACTCCCTTCAGCCCGATCCTCAATCGAAACCGCGACACCGTCGTTCGATCACGCGATGTCAAATTCTAATTGTTATTTACCCGCTCCCGGTGGCGCATCTGGAAAAAGAACGAGTAGTAAGAGCACGACTGACACAGTGTAGAGTACACCTGTCGCCACGTCGGCAGCTAAGTGAATGAAATACGCATCGCGATACCAATTGGAGAGTGGCTTCATGAATGCTGGGTGTACTGGCTTGCCGCGTGACACCTCGTATCGATACCAGTTCATCCACTTGTTCGCAATCGCGTTAGTTATCTGGAGAAGAACACCTGCGAAGAAACAGATCGCAATTGACCTGCCAAACGTTGACTGTGCAACGGCTTCGAACAGCTTGTCCTGGGTGGCAATTAGCACGGGGGCTGCGACCCCGAATCCAACAAACCATGCACGGAGAGTGCGGTTGTATTCCACGTAAGCATCATGGATGCGCTGAGTGTGGTTGCTGTTGACTTGAGGATCTGAGGTCATGCGGCGAAGGTACTCGGGAAACAAAAGGGCTCTGGCAAACAACGATACGAATCACGTGATCGCCGCGAACGACAATCTACTTCAATAGCCTCAACTCTGCGACTCACGTGCATCGCCTGGTTTCGAGTCAATCAATCCTGAATTGAATATCGTTTTCAATCGCTTTTTCATCGTAAGTTGTTGGGCTGTTGCCAGGGCGTTTCGAACCGTAGGAGGCACGTCCGAGTATCAGCGCCATTTCCTTCATCTCCGGAGCACCGTTTGATTGCGTGACGAGCCCGAGAGAAAATTCGTAGCACTTGGTGCTTAGTTCCGGATGCCGTTGCCCAAAGACTATCAGTTTATTGCGAGCAATTGCATCCCCGGGATTTTGACGCACTGCATCGATCAACTTCTCCATGTAGTCATAGTCATGCTGCTTTTTCTCCGATGCATTATGTGCAAGACGATTCTTTGCTCTTGCGATTGCGACGAACACCCAAACCGGCATTCCTACACCAAGTACCATCACAACTGTCCCAACGCCTGTTGGAACATCGAACGCTGCTATGATGCCTCCGAGTACTACTCCTCCCGCGATAAATGGAAAGCATCCAACAGGTTTTGAGCTTGGGGTATCGATCATCGTCGAATTTGTTTCGGGCCGATTATGCCCAGTGGGCAGAACAACTAGTTAGCTGAAGGTGGGCCGGGCAATCCGCCTTTCACCGCTGAATTACTCCTAAACCGAAATGCTATAAAATGCCCCACCGAACTGCAAGCAGGTCACCAGCTAAAACCGCGAGCCATCCGCCAGTCTCACGTATTCTCTATCCAGCCACCACTAAGCAATGTCACGAACAACATCGCGCTGCCTTGGGATTTCCAGATCAGACGCAACATTGGCTCAAACCGCTTAAGTGGCTCACTCCGCATCGCCGTTCAATCACGCGATGCCAAATTCTTAATGGTTACTCTGTATTGTGTGATTCGCAATCTGAAGTTCATCTGAATACACATGCCACCATTCTAAACAGCGACAAGCCAACCGACTTTGCCAGAATCACCAGATCGCGCCTAAGCGTTCGGGACCGTATGTACGCCAGATCGTGACGCATCCAATCTGCAAAAGACATACTATTCGAGCCTTGCACGTACCATTCACTCGTGACTCCAGGCACGATGCTCTCTCGCTCCTTGTACTCGTCTTTTGCGATAATCCATTCATCCGCAGGAAGCGGACGAGGGCCAACGAAAGACATGTCGCCCTTTATGACATTCAATATTTGTGGTAATTCGTCCAGGCCGGTTTCACGGAGATACCCGCCCATCGGAGTCACACGTGGGTCGTTCTGGATTCTGAAGACGGGTCCAGCTTGTTTGTTGTGTTCACGTATCTCGGAAAGATAGTCTTCGGCGTTTACGACCATAGTTCGAAATTTGTAGATTGTAAATTCACGGCCATCTACACCCGACCTAACTTGCTTGTAAAGGACTGGCCCGCGAGATGTAAGTCTTACAACGAGTGCGATAGTCACGAATACCGGTGCGAGAAAAATCAGACCGACTACGGCGACCGAAAGGTCGAATGCACGCTTCCATACTGGCAGCGGATTGACACTACGTGCGGCATCGCGGTTCGGATCGAGATTCGCAGATAGCAAAACTCCGTCAGCCATTTCGGCGTCGACAGCATCAACGCGAGCTAGATCGCCACGCTTTACCGCCCAAAACAGTTTCTCGGCATCGCGCGGCGACAATTCGATGGTGACCTTTACGCTCCCACGGCGAGTCCGAACTATTCGCACGTCTTGATCCGTCTTAAGAAGCTGTCGAATAGCCTCGCTTAGACGTTCCTCGTTTTCGCCAGTCCACTCGTCGAAATCTTGATCGATGGTTAGCTCAATGTGAGAGTGTGAAGTTTTGGTCGTGACAGCTACCGAAGCTTCCGCGGTGTCGCAAGACGCATCTGAATCTCTTCGGTCCGCGTAAATGGATGGTGGACGACCGCGATGAGTCGTTGATTCCGATTTACGCGGGCGTTGTTTAGTCGAGTGATGTGCGCCAAAGTCAAAAAGCATGCACACGACCGCAGCTGCTACAAATAGCGAAGCACCCCAGCTCGCATTTTCATGAACTATGGTCCATTTGCCGAAATCCGCGAATTGAAACTGGGCGTCAATTGATGGTAAAGCCGCTAACGAAGTTGCAACCATGAGCAATCCCCCAGCAGTTCTTCTGTACCACAACGCGGGTTGAAACCAAGATGCAACCGCAAAGACGAGGACACCCGCAATCAGTGCCCATGTGAACGGGGACGAGGGATTCCACGAGGCCAGCACGATAATCGCAACGGTCATCACTCCGGCCGCGGCACAAACAAGCAACCAGGATCCATGATTCGCTGACATGTAACGGCTTTCAATGAGGTTCAAGTTGTGCCTCATCAGAGTAACAACCAACTATGTGAAGTTGGATCCCGAATAATCTTCTCTTACCAGATTATCCACAGTTGGAACCCAAAGCATCTCCCTCCCCGAAAGCGTACTGGAAAACCCGTCGATCTGCAACTTTCGGGTCGGTCACATGCCGCTCGATCTGGAGCGGAACATGTCTGCTTAGCCCCGGATGTTGATCCATGTCTTGGTAATCGGCTGGGAGGACACTCAACAGCGAGCATGGAAGAGAAAAGGGGACGGGGTTGAGTTGGCGGCCTAGCTGGGCCTTCGTTCCGTTTGATCCGCCAGCCACGCCGAGGCACTCGCACAACACCGCCATTGAATGGATCGATGCATTCTTTCCTGGGTCTGTTCTTCAACGCAGAGTCGCGAAGACGCAGGGACACAAAGATTTAGGTCCACCCGCTGCGTCTTCGCGTCTCTGCGTTTTCTTGTTCCGCTCGAAACAAGAGGATACCCGAGGGAGTTCCTCTTCCAAACTCGTCTGATGGGCTCTCGGTAGAAATCGAGTGAGTTGGCCTGGCTTCGCAACTCGCATCGTTCGCATGGGATAGGAACGATCCGCTCGCTTACCGGGCTGTTGATTTTGTAACCCGCAGCGTCAGTGAGGGATAGCAACGATCCCTTGCTGACGCTTCGGGTTGTGATTTAGGGACCGGATCAACACAAAAGCCATTACATCACCAGCTCGTAACGCTTCGGGTTGTGATTTGGAGATCGGATCAACACAAGAAGTAGTACTTCAACATTCTGTCGCGCTTTGGGTTGTGATTTGGATGCCGTCACGAACCTTTTACCGTCAGCCCCCAGTCATTCAAAATGACATAGAGCGCGGGTAAGACGAACAGCACCAAGAGCGTTGACGCGAGCAGTCCAAAACAAATGCTGATCGCGATTGGGATCAACACTTGTGCCTGCAAGCTCTTTTCCAGTAACAGCGGCATCAGTCCCACGATCGTTGTCAGTGATGTGATCATGACGGCGCGGAACCGAACGCGACTGGCTTCCGAAGCGGCTTCTTCGACGGGTGTGCCTGACTTTCGCGCCGACTTAAGAAATAACATCAATAAGATAGAGTCGTTGACGACGATCCCGGCCAAAGATGCGTAGCCCATCACACTTGGCAGGCTGATGCTCAGCCCAAAGAAGAAGTGTCCCCACACCACACCGACAAACGCGAATGGGATCGCAACCATCACGACCAAGGGTTCGATGTAACTGCGGAATTGATACGACAGAATCACGAAGACGCCCAAGCATCCGATCATTGCGGCGCGGAGCATGGACGCGCCCGTCTCGCTTCCCGATTCGGCTTGGCCTCGGTAAGCCGCTTTGAATCCCGGATTCTCTTTTTCCAAAGGGTCCAGGACGTCTCGCCGCAAGTTGGCGAGAACCGACATCGTATTCGTCCGCGTCGAGTCCGCATTGCCCACCACGTTCAACACACGCTCGCCATCCATCCGACCGATGCGCGACCAGCTTCGACTCCATGTGAGTGTCGCAATGTCCGAAAGCGGGACTGTGCCACCGGTGGGCAGTGAAACGAGGAAGCGTTCTAAATCCGTGACGCTGGATCGATCCTCCTTGGACAGCCTGACTTCAATGTCGTAGCCTTCTTTTCCGACCTGAACTTGGTCGCTGAGCAGGCCCTGAAACGAGCCACGTAGCTGCCTCGCCAAGTCGGTTGTCGTGATGCCGAGTCCAACGGCGCCAGGACGCATCTTGACGATCAACTCGCGACTGCCCTTCCGCGTGTCATTGCTGACGTTGAAGACACCGTCATAAGTTCGCAAGTAAGACTGGACGTCTCGCGACAGGCGACTCAGTTCTTCGAGTGGCAATCCCGCAAGTTCGACCTCGATGGCACGTCCCCCGGGACCGATCGAAGGCTCGTCAAACGTAATCATCTGAGCATCCGGAATCGTCCCCAACTCTTCTTTCCAAGTAAGCAGCAAATCGTCAATCCGTGTCGTTCGGATTTCGTTGCTGAGCAGATTTGCGGTGAGCGTGGCCACGTGAGAGCCGGTTTCCATGGCGTCCCGGTTGAGATTGAAGCGAACATAGGTCGTCTCCACTAACTCGCGCCGCTCCGGTTGATCATCTCGATAACGCTCCGCTGCATTTTGGAGCGATTCACGAAGCCGCTGCGTCACTTCCGTCGTACGAGTCAGCGGGGTCCCCGCTTGCATTAAGACGCGTGCCTCCACGACATCGCCTTCCAAATCCGGGAAGACTTGGCCGCGCACATATCCGCCGGCAAGCAAGCCGATCGAAAGGAGAAACAGCATCGCGGTGCAACCCGCCGTGAGGTACCGCCACCGCACCGTCATCGCGACCATCCGCCCGACGGCGTCGCGTCCCGCATCGATCCAACGATCGATTCGTTCGCGAATTCGTCCACGTGACTGGCCTGCCTTTTCCAACGAATGCCCCAGGTGTGATGGAAGGATGAGGTACGCCTCAATCAAACTGGTCGCCAGAACCAGCAGCAACATCATGGGCAACACCCTTAGGATTCGCCCGATGTCACCGCCGAGAAAAATAAGTGGTCCGAGAACGCTGCACGTGGTGAGGAACGAGGAAAAAACACCGCCGGCCACTTCACGAACACCGTTGACCGCCGCGGCCATTGCGGGTTCCCCTTCTTGCCGGCGACGGGCGATGTTCTCGGCGATCACGATTCCGTCATCCATCAACAAGCCGATCGCCATCAATAACCCGACCATCGTCAGCATATTGACCGTCAATCCGACCGAGGGGACAAGCGAGAATGCCGCCAAGAAAGAGACCGGCAGACTAAAGACAACCCAAAACGAAAGTCGCGCGTTGAAAAACAGCCACATCACGGCGAAGACCAAGATACATCCTTGCCAACCATTCTTGACCAGTAAAGAAATCCGTTCCTGTACCAACTTGGAAGAGTCGTTAATGATTGTGAACTGCAGTCCGGGTCGGCGCTCGTGCTCAATCGCAAGCAGTCGACTGACTTCGGCAGCAACATTCAACGAGTCGGCTGACTTTGATTTGAGAACCGTCAAGACGGCGGATCGCTTTCCATCGACTTCAACGCGGTCTTCTTCCAGTTCGAATTCACTACGAACTTGCCCCAAGTCGGCGATACGCACTTCCGCGTTTCCACGCACGCCGGTAATGGTGACCTGCTCCAACTCTCGCGCCGTAATTCGTTCTTCCTGGACGCGGATCAGGGTGTTCTCATCCGACTCGATTTTCCCGGCGGGTAAATCGATGTTCTGATTGCCGATCGCGGCTGCGATATCCAACGGACTCAGCCCGTAACGCAACAACTTTTGGCGTGACAGTTCCACACGAAGCACGCGATCAGAGAATCCGCCGACTTCCACATCCGAAACCAACGCGGATGCCATCAGTCGGTCCTTGAGCGATTCACAGTACGCTTTCAGGTTTCGATCGCTTTGCAGAGACCTCTTGCCTACCAGAGGTTCGCGCCCGACTTCATCGGTCTCCACCAGAATGTCCAAAACCGAGTCGCGTGTGTTCAATCGGCGAATGATCGGCGGCTCGGAGAGATCCGGGAAGTCATCGATGGAGGAGACGGCGTTCTCGATTTCGTTTCGAAATGCCGTGTAGTTCCCGTCCTCAGTCATCTCCAACGTTGTCGTCCCGATGTTGCTGAGCGATTCACTGCGCATCTCCTTCAAGAATTGCACTCGACTCAGTTCCTCTTCGAGCCGGGACACAATCGACTCGTCGACTTCCGTCGGGGTCGCTCCGGGGAACAAGACGGACACTTGGACTTCGGTCGGCAAGGCATCGGGAAATGTTTCTCGTTGCAACCCTCCAAGTGACATGAGACCCACTGCCAGCATCAAGATCATCAATAAGTTGGCCGCCGTCGGGTGTTTTGCAAAAAACTCGATCATCGGTCGATGCCTCCGACTCGGAGCTCATTGATGGAAATCTCTTCGACGGGAACTTCGATCCCCTGAGCCAGTTGTCCCTCAAGCAGCGTTTCTTGCGGCTGGATCAAAACTCGGTCACCGGGTAACAGCCCCGCCGAAACCGCAACCAAACCCGGGTTGATGAACGCTACGGTTACCTCGCGTCTTCGAATGCGATCTTGGTCATCCAGCACCAGCACGCGATTCTCTTCGACAGCCGTCCTGGGCAGAGGAATCAGACTCTCGGTTTTCGCTGTCTCAAGCGAGACGCGACAGTACATCCCCGCTCTAAGGAACGGCCGATTAATAACTGGCGTGTTACTAAAAGTCGCCCATCGGCTCCGCCCGATGGAAGCCGTGTCAAAATCGATCGGACGGAGCCGATCGGCGACGGTAATTGATCGCCCATTGCCTAGCGACGGCTTGACGCTTGAATCGGATTGCGGCGGAGCCACATCGTCCCGGTGTAGGTGATCGACGCGAACCACAACGCCCAGCGTGCGCGTTCGCTCATCGACGACACTGGTCAATCGTACTGGCTGGCCACGGTAAGTTTGTTGTTCGTCGCCGTTTAAAGTGCCCACCCTCGCAATCAAGCCGGGAATGATCGATGAACGATTGGTTTGGCTGTCCTGCTGCGACACGATTTCACTCGTAAGCGAATCGGTAGCCGTATTGCTCGGGGACGCAGACGGCGTCACGCTTTTTCTTGAAGCCGTTACGGGCGGATTGGCTGAATCGGTAGACCTCGGCCTCAGTGTCGATGCCCCCCCAATCGTCTTCAGTTGATCCATTGAAAACTGGGCGGCAATCTCCACGCTCGAAACATCAATGACCTCGAACAAAGACTGATTGGGTGAAACAGATTGACCGGGCTGCAAGTCGACTTGGAAAAGCAAACCATCGAAGGGAGCACGCACTTCAGTGCGTTCCAAGTCGCGTTGCGCCTCGGCCACCTTCGCGCGGGCCGTTGCAACCGCCGCCTGAGCCGATGAGAACTTGGATTCGTAAAGACTGAGCGAATTGATCAGTGTTTGAACGGTTTGTTGTTGCTGCAACGACGCCGCCTTGACGTTGTCCACCTCGCTCACCGATGCCGCTGACCGCTTTGCCAGCTCTTCCACACGCTCGACTTCCGCTTGTCGGACGCCGAGCAGATCCCTCTGAATCACAAGCGACTTTTCGTCAGCGGTTTGATTGAGTTTTAATTCTGCGAGCTGCGATTCGGCTTGACTTAAATCGGCCTCGCGTTGCTGAATGCGAAGCTGATAGTCCTGCGGATCGATCTCAAACAATACCTCTCCGGCACGAACGGCATTGCCCGATCGCAGGTTTTCGCGGGTGTTCGTCACTCGGCCGCCGACTTCGGCCACGGCCGTCCAACGACGAATCGGTTCGGCCGTTCCGTAACCAACCACCATCGGAGAAATCGCCCGCCGAGTCACTTTCATGACTTTGACCGGAGTCGCAAACTCGCTTTCCGGAACGCGATCCAAGGGTTGTTTGGATCTGGCAAGCCAAACCAAGACCGAGACACCAATTAAAACGGGAGGCAGGAACAACCATCGCCGTGAAGGAAGCCATTGCATTATTCGGCTCATGATTTTGCTCCGCGACGTTTTGATTGATAAGCGGCCAAGAATGTGCGTACTGCGGCACGACAGATTCGACCTTGCTTGGCTTTACCCGGTGGAGGTTTGCCGATGATTTCGTGGATCGGACCGAGCCCCAACAGCAAACCGAGAAACTGCTCCGCAGCCATCTCGGGATCGTCGCAGCACAAGCGTCCCGCTTTGGTTTCCTGTTTCATGAATGCAACCATCGCCTTGCCGACAATCGCCGGGCCAGCGGCGTGAATGGAGACACCGATTTCCGGGTGCTCGATGGACTCCGCGAATGCCAGCCGTCGCCAGCGTGCGGCCTCCTTGGATTGCGTTCGGCTCAAGAAGATCTTTCCGAAATGAAGCAAATCAGATTCGACATCACCGCTTCCTCGAAGAATGTCCGAAAGCACGGTCGCGTTCTCGCTGATGCGTTCGCGAACGAGCGTGATAAGCAACCCCTGCTTGGACCCGAAGTGACTGTAAACGGTAGGCTTGGTCACACCGGCCAGCGTCGCAACGTCATCCAGGCTGGTTTCGCGGAATCCGTTGGCAAGGAACAAATCGTTCGCCGCGGACAAAATGCGCTGCGGCGTGGTTTGGGTTTGCCCGGCAGATCGAGCTTTCTTCTTGGCCATGTTTCACCTCTGGATCCAACTATACTTTACCGTAAAGTAAAGTCAATGGCGTGTGGTTCGGGTGGCGAGGAGTGCCAGGTAACAAGGCTTGCGTCTGATCAGCCTTGCAACCACTGCAAGGTGCCGATTCCCCCCGCCATGTGCCGCCAACGGGGTTGGTTGACGAAGTGACGCGTCTTCGTTGGAACCACCACACTCGACCTTGGGTTCCGACTATGCTGTACCCAGCTGAGAAGGCGGTACTCAGTTGTGCTCGACGAGCGCCTGTTTTGCTTGGCGAGCAACAGGCTGGCGCTCCTGCGTTCGAGCCTCCCACCTTTGCTCTCCCACCCACTGTCGCCGTTCGTGTCGCAACCGTTCGAATCGCATTCCTGTCGTTCAACGCGAAAACTGAACAGACAAACACCAGTCGCACGTGCGCTTCCAGCACGCGGCGTGACGTTGATTGAATTACTAATTGTCGTGTCCATCATCGGTGTGCTGGCGGCATTGACGCTACCTGCCGTTCAAGCGACTCGCGAAAGCATGCGGCAGGCGCAGTGCAGCAATCATCTCAGGCAGTTGCAACTTGCGTCGCTCAACTATCAAACGGTGCATCGATTTTTCCCACCGTCTTTTTGCGTCACCCGTGAACAAATTTTGAGCGGGCGCGGACACTCTTGGTCAGTGCATGCGCGGCTGCTGCCATTTCTTGAGGGTCAGGCAGCAACCGAACGAATTGATCTCTCGATCGACTGGCACGCACAAGTCGACCGTGGCGTTGCCGACCTGCGTCCACCCATGTGGCTGTGTCCCTCCGAGCCTCGTACGGAAATCCGCTATCGAAACGGGGAGCGTTACGTTGCACCGACGAGTTACGGGTTTTCCGCGGGAACCTGGCATGTGTTCACCCCTCCGCCACACACCCACACAATGCCATGGAGCACCGCTTCCGGCGACGGATCGTATGTCGTCAACGGTTCACTCCGCCCGGCGGCATTCCTGGATGGGCTTTCCAACACACTGGCGATCGCCGAAGTCAAAACCTACCAGCCGTACCTGCGAAACTTGGACACCACGGATTTGACTGAGATCCCCGCTCTGGCGGACATCGCTTCATTACGGGGTCAATTCAAGACCACCGGCCATACTGTTTGGCCAGACGGTCGCGTCCATCACAGCGGCATCACGACCGCCTTTCCTCCCGGTACGCAAGTTCACTACGAGCTTGACGGACAGGTTTACGACATCGATTTTTCAACACAGCAAGAAGGCAAATCCGCTTTCCATCGAACCTATGCTGCAATCACTGCCCGCAGCCATCACGCAGACATGGTTCAAGTGGCTCGCATGGATGGGTCGGTCCATGCGATCACGTACTCGATTGATGGGCAACTCTACCAAGCCATGGGGACACGGGCCGGTAGCGAACGCGTCCAGACACAGTCGTCGTTGGTTTCGTCGAGGAGTCAATAGACCATCACTTCCATCCAGTTTTTCATTTCAGTGGACTCTTAAAAGGAATCGATTCAGTGAGTGTATTCTCCCGGATCCTTGTGATCCTTCTCGCAACCACGTTGCTGCTCGGAACGCAAACGCGTTCGGTCATCGCGGATGATCCACCAAAACAGGCGGAGCCGGCGGAGGAAACCAAGGCAGACAAAAAGGCAAAGGAGCCCAAGCCAAAAGCGAAACCCGCTGACGCCGCCAAGAAGCGAAAAAAGCAACGCAAGAGCAAGTCAGACGCCGCCGAAGCAAAGAAAGCCGACGCAAAGCAAGAACCAGTCGTTGCCGAATCCAAGCCGAAGCCCAAGGATAAACAGCCCAACGCAAAGGACAAAGAGCCCGCCTCCGAATCCGCCAAGCCAGCTCCTCAGGTAGAAGCGGCAGTCAAAGAGGAAGCGAAAAAAGAGGACAAACCTGCAGCCGAAAGGAAGCCTGTGGCGGCGAAGAAAGAATCCCCCGCAGAGCCATCGCTGATCGCAAACAAGGACATTCTCGGTCTCGTTCCTTGGCGATCGATCGGGCCAGCCAACATGAGCGGCCGGATCACCGACCTCAGCATCGACAACGCCGACCCATCGCTCTGGTATGTCGCAACGGCGAGTGGCGGCATGCTGAAGTCGACGAACAACGGCGTCGTGATGGAACACCAGTTCGATGGTGAAGAAGTCGTCTCCATCGGCGCGGTGGCCCATGCGGCCAGTGATGCCAACGTCGTCTGGGTCGGAACCGGAGAAGCCAATCCGCGTAACTCCGTGTCCTACGGAAACGGTGTCTACAAGTCTGTCGATGGAGGCAAAACTTGGAAGCACATGGGGCTCGAAGAGACCTACCAGATCGGTCGCATTCTGATTGACCCGAATGACCCCAACGTCGTTTACGTCGGCGCCCTCGGTCGCCTTTACGGCCCCAATCGCCAACGAGGCGTGTTCAAGACCACTGACGGAGGCGAGACCTGGAAACACGTTCTCTATGTCAACGACAACACCGGTGTGATCGACATGATCATGCATCCGGAAGAGCCAGGAACCATCATCGCCGGACTTTGGGATCGGATGCGCGATGAATTCGACAGCTGGCCCGGCAGCGTCAAGAAGCCCGAAGGCGTCGACGGCTATGACCCGATTCGCAAGTGGGGCAAGGGCGGTGGCTTGTACAAAACCAGCGACAGCGGAGAGAACTGGACGCGACTGACGAAGGGACTGCCACCTGGAAAGATGGGACGCATCGGTCTCGACTGGCAAACCGGTGGCGACCAAGCCATCTATGCCATCATCGACTGCGAAGACATCGGCAAAGGCCCCAAGCCCGCGACAGCCTTCCTTGGAATCGTCGTCGGAGAGCGTGACGCGACCGGCGAAGGTGACGCGAAAGAAGTGTTCGTCGCCCAAGTCATGACCGGCAGCCCCGCCGCCAAAGCGGGCGTGAAAGTCGGCGACGTCGTCACCACGATGGAAGGCAAGACGCTCAAGTCGGGCAAAATGTTCTTGGATCTGTTGCGTGAAAAGAAACCCGGCCGACGGGTCGCGTTGGAGTTGGCTCGAGCGGAAGAGTCGGTCGCGATCCAGCCCGTTCTAACGCCTCGTCCAAACTCTCGCGCCCAGACACCGACGGGTTACCTGGGTGTGACCGCGGAAGTCCGCGACGAAAAGGTCGTTTTGACAACGGTCACCAAGGCCAGCCCCGCCGAGCAAGCCGGATTGAAGGTCGGCGACGAGATTTTGAAGGCGGATGATCAAGCGGTCGAGACCTTTGACGCCGTTGTCAAACTGCTCGCGACCAAAGCCATCGAAGATGACGTGGCACTCTCGATCAAACGTGGCGAAGAGACGATGGCGATCACCGCAACGCTTGGTGAACGACCTTCGCGGCAGCCGCGTCAAAGCAGTGCGTTCATGGGAATTCAAGGTGAAGACCAACAAGGCGGCGGTGCAAAGATGCTCTCGGTCACCGATGGCGGCCCGTCGGAAAAAGCCGGAATGAAAGCCGGTGATGTGATCATCAAGGTCGGCGATGACAAGATCAGTGATTATGCCGGCCTGATTGCACAGATCCGGTCGCGAAAGCCCGGCGATGTGATGAAAATTGTGGCAAAACGAAAAGACAAGGACGTCAACTTGCAGGTGACTTTGGGGGATCGCAATGCCAACACCAGCAACCGTCCCTACACATATTCCTACTTCGGGCAGACGCCCAACATCCAGGACATGCAGGGCGCCGAAGGCTATCGCTATGGCGGCATCTATCGCAGTGATGACGATGGCGAGACATGGATGCGAGTCAATTCGCTCAACACACGTCCGATGTATTTCAGTGTGATCCGAGTGGATCCGAGTGACGCCGAGAAGGTCTACGTGCTGGGCGTTTCGCAATTCGCATCCGCCGATGGCGGCATCACGTTCCAATCCAATTTTGGACGCGGTGTCCACTCTGATGCACACGATCTCTGGATCGACCCGAAGGACGGTCGTCACATGGTGATTGGCGGCGACGGCGGTGTTTACGCCACCTATGACCGCGGTCAAACATGGAACCACATCAACACCAAGGCGCTCGGGCAGTTCTACCATGTTGCGATCATCCCGGGTGCTCCCTACGGCGTGGTCGGTGGTCTTCAGGACAACGGCAGTTGGGCCGGGCCGGCGATCTCACGCAGCGGCGGTACGATCAACGAAGACTGGTTCCGCGTCGGTGGTGGTGACGGGTTTATCTGCCGCGTCGACGCCGAAGATCCGGATTTGATCTACTACGAAAGTCAAAACGGATCCATTGGTCGGCGCCACTTGAAGACCGGTGAACGAGCCGGCATTCGGCCCGCACGTGAACGAGGCAAGGAGTTTCGATTCAACTGGGAAGCGCCTTTCCTGCTCTCGTCGCATAACTCGCGTCTGTTTTATTCGGCCGGTAACTATGTGTTCCGCTCCTTCGACCGTGGGAACGACCTGCAGATCATCTCACCGGAGATCACTCGGACGAAACGTGGTTCGGCAACGGAGATCAGCGAGTCACCGCGCGACCCGAACGTTCTGTACGTGGGAACCGATGACGGGTACTTATGGGTGACCACCAACGGCGGGACGAAGTGGACTCGCATTGATGAGAACTTGGACGCCCCCGGCCCCCGCTGGGTGGCTTCCATCGAAGCTTCGAAGTTCGCCGACGGACGCGTGTACGTGACGCTCGATGGTCACCGCAGCGATGATGACAACCCCTATGTCTATGTGTCAGAAGACTTCGGTAAAACGTTCCGCCCATTGCATGTGGAACTGCCCCGCGGTTCGACGCGTTGTCTCCGCGAGGATCCGGAGAACGAAAACCTGCTTTACCTGGGCACCGAGTACGCGTTCTGGATTTCACTCGATCGTGGCGAGCATTGGGGCAAGGCAAACGGTAACCTTCCAACCGTTGCCATCCATGATGTCGCGGTGGTTCCCGGCGGTAATGAGATCGTGCTCGCCACCCACGGACGTTCGCTTTGGGCGGGCGATGTGGCCGCACTGAGAGCCGTCAGTGCGAAGTCGATGCAGAAGGCAGCCGAGCTTTACCCGATCGAAGACGTCGTTCGTTGGCGCCGAAACCCCGAGCGAGGTCAAACGTCGCCAAGGTATGTCGGCCAGAACCCGGCACGTGGGGCTCAGATTTGGTACTCACTTGGTAAAGACGCCAAGAAGGTGCAATTGCAAGTGAGCGATGTCGCCGGAAAAACGCTTCGGACGCTGGATGGGAAAGCCGAAGCCGGACTTTATCGATTGACGTGGGACCTGACCGCGCAGCGAACACGTCCCGGTGGCGGTCGCCAGGCGGCCGGATTCCGCGGCGGAACGTTCTTTGTTCCCAGTGCTCCCTACCGGGTGACGTTGCTGGTCGATGGCAAGGAGTCGGGTTCGCAGGTCGTGCAGGTCGAAAGCGATCCGGCACTCCCAGTCGGCGCCGTTGCCGACGAAGTCTACGAGCAAGAGCTTCTTCGCGAGGAAATCGCAAAGAAGCTGAAGGATGCTGCGAAAGACGCGGGTGTCGACGTCTACCGCGACAACTAGCGTCTTCGGAAGAATCGGTCGACGCGCCGAGCGGAAAGCGGATGAGTCACTTCCGCCTCGACACTGGTCGGGGCGGAACTGTCATCGTCGCTTGCTTGCGTGTCCGGCGATTCACTGCTGGTCACGCGACGCATGCGGCTGAGCCGTGATGTTCCCGAATCAGACGCCCCTGAATCCTGCGGCTCCGCATCCTGTGCCGCAAGGGGCGTATCCGGACGGTCGCTGAGGTCCAACATGGGAGCCGCAACGTCGACGGACCCCGTCGCCGATTCGAAGGTCTCTCCTTCTGCGGTGGATGCGATTGCGAGAGGATTCTCGACCACCTGTTCGCCTTCTCCCGCTCCGGAGTTCGTCAGGTTGTCGCCAGCGGCCGTGCTCTCTGGTGCAGTCTGCTCGCCTTCTGCCGATGCCGTTGAGCTAGCCGTTTCGGTGTAGTTGACCACTTCATCGTCCAGCGTCACTCGGAAGAGTCTCAGGTCACCGATCTGGCCTCGTTGACCCACGATCTCGGACCGCGTGACGAGAGCCGATGCGGAAACTGCTTCGTCCCCGTCGGCAGCTTCGGGGTCAAGGTCTTTGTCACCGAGAATCGTGAGTTCGGTTCCGGCGGCGTTCAAACTCACATCCGGAGCGGTGATCGAGTCACTTGCACTGGGAGTGGGAGCCGCCAAGACCGCCGAGCTGCCAGGCGCGACGACGACCCAGGCCGACTGGAGTGGCGTTTGTCCCAACCAGTCACGCATCGAGAGATACTGCGGCAACAGACGGCCCATCGACGAGCGAACCATAGTGTCGCCATCTTCCGCTGCACTATTGATTTCAAACTGTTGTGCTTCTTGGCTACCAGCAAAAAATGGTATCGCCGGGATCTCGACCATGTACTCGCCGGGCAACAAGTTTTCAAACACGAGTTGGTTGTCGTTATTCACGCTGGACGGCAAGTCCACGACGTTGCCAAGTGCATCGGTTCCGGTCAATCGAACCGAATCACCCAAGAACTGTGCTTGTGTGCTGCTGAACTCCACCATCACCCGTCGCTCGGTGAAGTCGGTGACTTCGACGGTGATGGTCCCATTGGAAGTGGTCGTTCCGTCACTGACCGAGTAGGCCACCGTGTCGGTACCGGTGAAGGTCGAACTGGGAGGCGTGTAGAAAAGACTGCCTGATTCGACTCGCACCGTTCCGCCCGAGGAACTACTGCCGTTGGTCGCGGTCAATAAGAGCGTTTCTCCGTCGCCATCCACGTTTTCGGGAAGGTCCGCGACGGACAAGATCTGAGTCTCGCCGGTTCCTTGATTGAACTGAACGGTCGTATTGGAAACCGGTGGCGGATCATTGACGGCGTCGACGGTGAACGTCACCGTTCCGGCCGACAAACCGCCGCCGGTGTCACGAATCGTATAAACCACCGTCTCCGTACCGTTGAAGTTATCCGCCGGCTCGTAGAAGAACGTCAGACCATCGCTACTGATCCGTGCCGAACCGCCTTCGGAAGGCGTGTTGACACTGTCAATCACGAACGTCTGGTTGTCGACATCACGTTGATCGTTTTGCAACACATCGAAAGACGCTTCGGCGCCATCTTCATCGATCGTGAAAGCGTCGTTGACGGCCGTCGGCGGTGCGTCGGAGGGTGCCACGGTCACATTCACACTGACCGTATCGCTAGCGGTGCCATCGCTGAGTGTGTAGCTAAACGTGTCCGTGCCGGTGAATCCGGTGGGCGGCGTGTAATTGATCGCACTACCGTCACTCGTGATCGTGATCGTCGCACCATTCGAGCTGGAGCCGACCGCCGTCACCACCAACGTTTCATTGGTATCAGGTGCAATGGAGTCGTTGGCCAACACGTCCAAGCGATTCGTGGATGATCCTTCGAATACATTGAAGCTATCGCCTTGACCGACCGGCGGATCGTTCACGCCCGTCACGGTGACGGTGACGGTCGCCGTGTCCTGGGCACCACTCCCGTCACCGGCTCGGTAAACGAATTCGGTGGTCCCTGCAAAGTCGGCCGTGGGGGTAAACAGCACGTTGCCATTGCTCACCGAGACCGTTCCACCGGAGGTGGGTTGCTCGACCGAGATTACCGCGAGAGTTCCGGAACCGGAATTCGTGTCATTGGTCAATACATCCACCGTCGTCGCTCCGCTGTCTTCGACGACCGCGACGGTATCATTGACGAGCGTGAAATCGAGTCCCACACTCAGATTGAGCGAACCATAGAAAACCGCGTCGGCGGGAATTTCATTGTCCACGCCGAACAGCAAGACTTCACTGGAGGCTTCGTCGGCTTCCTCACTACGGATGTTGACGCTGCCGCTCGCGACGGCTTCCATTGGGATTCGAGCGATGATCGACTCGGCGTCGTTGGAAGCCTGCGTTTGAGTCGACGCGGCCCCTAACTCATCGATCAAGCCGGTGAGGAAGGTCCCCTTGGGTGACAAGGTAAAGTCACCGACATACTCGATCGTTGCTCCACTTTGTGGTCGCACGACAGTCGAGTCGAACAGAATATCGGCGTAGATTGCGAAGACACCGTCACGCAAGAGGCCGCTTCGAGCATCCACACCGACCAGTTCCAACACGAACTGCTGACCGACGTTCAGGCTTGTGATTTCATTCCCGTTGTCATCGCGAGCCACCAAGCGAACTTCCGCGGTCGGCTCATCGGCCACGTCGACAGAGAAGTTGTCGGTTCGGACGTTGCCAGCCAAGTCGGTCGTGGTCACGGTGAAGTCGGCCGTCCCCAGATCCGCCGCCACCGGCGTCCACTGGATCAAACCGGAACCGCTATCGATCGTGGCACCCGAGGGTCCCTGTGTGATCGCGTACTCGATGGAACCTTCTTCGGAGTTGATCAAATCCGTTTGGTAGAGTCTCCCAACGTTGGCACTCGTGTTCGCGCTGGACACGATCGAGGATGGCGCCGTGGAGTCATACGTGACCGCGACCGCACTGGACAAATCACTTGTCGCACCGGTGAGCCTCTGGCGGGCGGCAACGTTGTAAACCCCATCACCCAGTGCCGACAGGTTGTTGGTGGTGATCGTGATGCTGGTTCCCGTCGCAATCCCTTCGCCGACCACCGCGTTGGTCGCGACGTTGATCAACTGCACCGTTGCACCATTGGTCACGCCATCGACTTGGAATGACAACGATGCCGCGTTCGTATTGTTGTCGGTGTCACTGGAACCCGTGTCGGACGACGCCAGAAGATCGATTGCGGATGGGGCTTGCGGCGTCGCAGAGGCTTCAAAATTAAAGCGATAGATCTGGTTGTCACTGGCGCTGCCGGCGCCCGTCTGGGCGGCAACGGTCGCTCGAACATCCACCACACCGGTGAATCCGGTTGCGGGCGTGACGGTCAACAGCCCCGACTGACTGATGGTCGCGGTCGCTCCCGTACCGGAGGTCGCCACCGCGGCGGAGTAAGAAACGGGATCGCCTTCCACATCCGTACTAGAAAGCTGCAGCGTCGCCGGCGTGTCTGCCAGGAATGAGTCAGGAACGGTGACGTCGTTCAGGAAAGGCTGCGAGTTCTCGGTGTCATTGTTGACATCGACCTGGAATGTCTCGCTGGACGAATTGCCGTCGCCATCGGTCACGGTCACCGTCACGTTGGTCGTTCCGATCCCGGAACCCGTCGGTTTGAGCATGATGACCGAGTTCTCGGTGTCATTGAAGACATCGACGGTGCTCATCGTGATGTCCAGCGTCGGTCGATCCGCTGAATTGACTTCGTGTTCGCTGATGGCTTCTCGGACGTTGTCACCTTCGACCAGCACGCCGAACACACTGTGGTTGAAGTCCAAGAAACGCGTCGGAACTTCGGTGATGAAGAACTGGCTGTCGTTCGTGTCGTCGCCGCTCTTGGCGTAGGAGAGAATTCCTGGCCGGTTGTGCTGCAAGTCGGGATGAAAATCATCATCGAAGTCGCCGAGCTGTGACCCACCGGATCCGGTCCCCGTCGGGTCACCGCCTTGGATCACAAAGTCATCGACGACGCGGTGGAAGATGATTCCGTCATAGAAATCTGCTTCAGCGAGTTCGATCACACGGCCGGTTGCCGTTGGGGCACGTTGCTCGAACAGCTCGAACACCATGTCTTCGTAGCCATTCATGTCGATCCGGATCGAACGGTTGCCCGTCAGCACGGTCGCTTCCAACAACGAATCGTTTTCGACCGAGACCGTCACCGTCAACGGATCTCCATTCGGATCGTAAGCATTGATTGGAATGTGAAGCGGCGATCCGATCAAAGCCGTTTGGGTTCCCACTTCCGCAAACGACGGTGTCTCACTGGTCGGGATCGGAACCCCGGTCCGCTGACTTATTTCCTCAAGCGACAGGACGCCGGAAGCGCGTGTGTTGTCCGGAAAAACCCAAGTCGGATAGACCGTGATGTTATTGTCGATGCCGATTTGATTGATCGTTCGATCGGGGCCGGTCACTTCGATGAACGGAAGGAAATCTGCACCGTCTTGGAACAGTTGCTTCTGCTGTGTACAGGCGGGGCACCAATACGCACCAAAAAAGGTGGTATTCGTCGCGGCGATATCCTTGGCGAATTGAACGAGATCGGGCTCCGCTTCGCCTTCCGCATCACTCAAGAACGGCAGAGTCGACGCGGAGGAAGTGGATTCGATCGGAGCATCCTGCGTGGCACTCACATCGATCGCGCGTACATCGATCGGGCCCATCAATTCCGTGTCGATCGAAGGCACATCTCCCGCCAACAAACGACGCGTTTCCAGCGACTCGAGACGCAATCGCTCACCCTTGGTAGCACGCGTTCCGGCGTTGCTCTCGTGACGGCCTGAGAGAAGTTTCAGCAAACGTTGCAGACGGCCCCGACGGGCACTCGTTGAACGACCTTCGGACATTGATGAATCCAGCCTCAGAAGAGCTTTGGAACACGCGAAACAAACAAACCGCCAGTATTATCCCGGGGTCTGGGGGCGCCGACCATTTTTTTGGCGCTCTCAAACGTCTCTGGGACCATTCGGCAACCGACGTGTCGTGCGGTGAGAAAATCCGGCACGATCGTTACCGCTTTACAATCCCCTTTCAGACGAGCTGCTTCCGCGTTTTGTTCCCGCTCACTTCCGGCGGCGATTAAGACGACTGTTTTTTAGCGTGAAACGGATCAGGTGAGTCGACATTTGTCCCCCCAGACAGGGTCGCCGCAACCTCGCCGCTGGCGGTTTTACGACAGACTTCACCTGGATGAACGCCTTTTTTTTGCCTCCGCCAACGCTTCTTCAAGCGGAATTTTCGGGAACACCTCCAGCTTGCCATCAACGGTCGCGTCGAGGATTTGCCGACTATCTCGTTCATAAAAGAATCGAGCCATCCGGTACGCGAGCTCGGATCCTTCCAGGTCGGGAAGCTGCCACTTTTGGCCGCCAAAGTACTTTGTGTCGAAGTGGCTGGCGTCGTCCCCCTCCATCACCTGCACTTCGTTCGGCTTGCCTTTGGCGACAAAGTTGTGATCGACACCGACTAAGAAGACGCGACGAAACCCCATGTAGTAGGCCACCTGAAGCGCAACGAACGTCACCGTCCACCCTTCGTTGAGTGGCTCGAGAATCGACTCGCGAAAACAGACGGGAGCTCCTGCCGAGTACAGAAATTGAAAATCGTTGGATTCTTGGACCTGACGCGGACAGTTTTGAAACGCTAAGAAAGACGGACAATCCAAGCGTCGAAAATCGTCCAAGCTTTGCTCGATCACCAGCGGATTGACGCAAACGTGATAGCTGAGATCCAACGGTTGACGCTCAAAAATCAGCTGGATCTTGTTCATCCCGAACAACGAGTACTCGTTCAGTCGGTGCAGTTCCATCTTGTTGAGCGAAGGGCCGTTTCCAATGATGAAACAGTCTTCGCCGGCGTGCCGGTTGTGAAACGCCTCGAGTCGCGGCCGATGCCGTTTGGACCATTCATGGATACCAGGATTCTGATGCCGCTGAAGGTAATCGATGACCTTCGTCGCGACAGCGAACTTCATCCGGTTGAGCGTGTTCGGCATGCGGCGATCTTAAGGATGATGGAGGAACAGCAACTCTGCATTTGCGTGATACGGAGCAGTGTCTGCGAACGGTTCACCGAAATCTATTGGTGGACCTCATTTGGTCCGGCGAGTTGGCAGCTGTGACCTAAGCTTTCGTGGATCGGGTTTACACGCAACTTGGCAAGAATCATCGCATGCTTCAGAAACTTGTTGGAGCTCTCGTGGCTCTAATCGGCCTGGCGGTTTTCATCCTTTTTCTTCCCCTGTCGGTTCCTCTTGGAATCCTGGGTGCAAGACGCAAGTACCAGCACTTGGCAGTGCGTCCCTGCAGCGAGTGCGGCAAGGAACTCGGCCGCACAGCCGTCGACGAGGCACGCCAGGAACTGGCGGATGAGAATCGTAGCCGGATGCAATCGGCACGAGAGAATGAAGACCAAAGCTTCAAAATCTGCCGGATAATGCGAATACGCTGCCAGTATTGTTCGTCCGTGTACGAGCACGATTCCATGAAAGAGCGTCGGCGACGACCCTTCGTAACAACGTCGATCACGCTTTCCCGCCGCCCGAACCACGGCGCGACTTCCTAGGGTTTTTTCAACCCTTGAGCTTGGATGGCGAGGTTTTTTGCGGACAACCGCGGCCAGCGTTGTCCGGCTCAATCATCCTTCTCTAGCTGCTGGACGAGTAACTGGATGGCGGTCTTGCTCGTTCGGTCGACGGCTTCCTGGGTGTTGGAGCCGTTGTGGCTGCCAAAGATCAATTGCGGAAATTGCCGCAGTGGACTTTCAGCGGGAAGCGGTTCTGCGTCAAAGACTTCGAGCGCGGCAGAATGAACCGCCCCGCTCTTCAGTGCATCCGCAAGTGCCGACTCATCGATCAACGGACCGCGAGAGACATTGATAACTCGCAGGCCGGGCTTGCAGGATGCGAAAAAAGACTCGTCCAGCAGATGCCGCGTTTGCTTGGTGAGACTGCATGCGAGCACGATGAAGTCTGCGTCGCCCGCTTCCATCGGCCAATCTTGATGCCAGATCTCACCTTGAAACTGCGAGAGGTCGGGCTTCGCGGGATCGTAAACCGTGACGTGAAGGCCGCTGACCAACAAACGCTTGGCGATTTCCTGGCCGATATCGCCCATGCCGACCAACGCGCACTTTTTGTCTCTCAGAGACATCCCAACGGGTTTCGGCCACTGACCGGCCTTCACACCTGCGTCAATCAAAAACAGTCCACGTGCCAGTCCGGTCAGATAGGTCATTGCCACATCGGCGACTTCACATCCGAACATGCCCGGCGTGTTGGTCACTTGAAGTCCCGCCGCTTTCGCTCCCTCGAAGTCAACGTTGTCGACACCGACACCCCACTTCACCGCACCCTTCAATCGGCCACTGACGCCGCTCTGGAAGACATTCGCCGTTGCCGGATCGTCTCCGATGATCCAACCATCGTATTCCGGCAGCTTTACGATCAGCTCCTGTTCAGACATTGTTTGCACGATGGCGGGCGCGTCGACATCCAAAGCGTGTTGCTCGAACAGGTCGCCGTAGCGCTCAATCGAATGCCGCATGGGCGGGCAGGTCACCAAAATCCGTCGCATGGCGTTCATGGGAGTCGCAATCGCGTTATCGTTTCTGTGAAGGGCGTTGACTTATCACAAGGATACTGATCCTCGAAAGAGACAACAGTCTAGTGCTTTGGTCCAGCTTGATTTTCGGATTAGCCGATTGGGCGTTAGCCTGGACTGTCGAAAGTTTGGGGTTGCGGCCGTTGCGTATTGCGCAGGTTTGGTGCCACGCATCAGCCCCGAACGGGGCGGCAGCACCCTGCCGGTGGGCTTGCCCGGGCTTGCCCACCGGTTTCGAATCGACC
>JBCBOO010000007.1:60175-62991 GCA_039821235.1 Planctomycetota bacterium | reverse complement strand
AAGAAAACGAACGTCAGCAGCAGTCTTCGGCAACTCGATTGTAGGTCGAACATTGGAAAGGCCATTCTCCGTACTTTCCGGCATCGGTGTTTCACACGTTGGTGTCCCTAATCACCGTCGCGAGATCAACCCCAATCAACAACGTGTCGAAATTTGGTGCCCTCCCGGGACAGGTCAAAAATCCATGACGAGGTCTAATCGCGACGAATCGGCTGACATAGGATATCGCGTGCAAATCGCACCAGGTGTTGGTGCGGAGTGTTGTCCGCCGCCGATCGATAAGGAATTTGAAAGCGATGATCACATTGACGTGGCTCTCTCACGCGAGCTGGTTGATCGAAACAGGTTCGCACAAGATGTTGCTGGACCCGTTTTTTCAAGGCAACCCGAAGGCTCAGCACACGGCCGAGGATTTCGCAGACGTCACGCACGTCTTGGTGTCGCACGGGCACGCGGATCACACCGGGGACGTGGCCTCGGTTCTCGAAAAGTCCGGTGCCCAGTTGATCGCGAATTATGAAATTGCGGAGTGGTACGGCAAACATCACGGCATCAAAGATTCCGTCGGCATGAACATTGGCGGGTCGACTCCGATCTCGGGTGGAACCTTGAAAATGGTTCCTGCCGTCCACAGCAGCAGCCTTCCCGATGGCACTTACGCGGGTCTGGCGAGCGGTTTCGTTCTGCGAGCCGACGGTCGATCGGCTTACTTTGCGTGTGACACCGCGTTCTTCTCGGACATGCAGTTTTATGCCGGGAATGTCGATGTTGCGATTTTTCCGATCGGTGATCTGTTCACGATGGGCGTGCAAGATTGCCTGCACGCGATCAAGCACATCGCTCCACGACTTGTCATTCCATCGCACTACGACACATGGCCACCGATCGAACAGGACGCCGAGCACTGGGCGACGCAGGTAAGGTCTGAAACCGACGCCAAGCCTGTGGTGCTCAAGATCGGCGAAGCTCACTCGATTTAACAGTCCGCTAAACTCTTAAACGTAGGACAGGCTTCCCAGCCTGTCTTACTACAATTGCCACAAATGCATCGCAGGTGGCTTACCGAGCGATGTCAAAGGCGTACAGAAGGTCCTGGTCTCGGATGAGTAACCGTCCATTGGAGACCACCGGATGTGCCCAAATGGCACCACTGCCGCGTGGGATATCCGTTTGAGCGGGCAACGTCAGCTCACCCAGTTTTTGGAATCCGTCACGTGAGGGTTGCACCAGTAGCACGGTGCCTTCTTTGTCGTTGTAGCAATACAACAGTCCGTCCGCGTAACAAATGGAACCACTGCGGTTTGGACGGACGCGTTCTTGCCAAAGGGTCTCACCCGTCTTGAAATCCTGCGCCATCCAGGCACCACCGCTTTGCTTGGTGAAGCCGTAGATGACGCCCTCGACCAGTACCACGCCTCCGTGGTGGTTTTCCATCGTCTTGGTGTTGAGCGTGTAAAGGGGATCCACCATGGGATTCGCCGGAGTACCCTCGAGTTTCAAGAGTGTATTGCCCGCGCCATAGGCACTGGTGTGGTACAGCAAATCGTCTTCGATGATGGGTGTTGGGATGACGGCGACCTTGTTACCGGTCGCTTCATCGGCCAACGTGCCCTGCCCTGATTCGACATCGAATAAGTACACACCAGGTTTGCTCGCGGTGACGTAGTATTCGCGACCACCGAGCATGCCTTTCATCACCGAAACATATTGTGCGGGAGCGTTCACGCCTTGGCTGGCCCAAACCTTTTGACCACTGGTCCGGTCCAGCCCGATCAAGAAATTCTCATTTCCGGGTGTGACGATCACTCGCTGTCCGTCGACCAATGGCGATTCACTGTATCCCCAGACAGGAACTTTGCCGCCGTACTGGGCGACCATGTCGACGGACCATTGCAAGTCACCCGAGACTCGATCAACCGCAGCGGCGACACCCAAGTCGGTGATCACGAAGACTTGGTCGCCATCAATCGTGGGCGTCCCCCGCTGACCGGCACCCCAACCGGTGTTGTAATCGCCCTTCTTCCCTGCCGGACCGACGGGCGTTTGCCAAAGCTTCGAGCCGTCCTCGGCGGACAAGCAAATCACGTAGGCTTGGTCCTCAACCGAACCCATCGTGTACAGACGACCTTCGAATTCGGTGACGGCCGAGTAGCCCGTCCCCAAGTCTTTTGCTGACCAAACCAAGGCGGGACCGCCTTCCGGCCAAGACTGCAGCAACTCTTGTGGAGCGGCGTGGCCATCACGTGCGGGACCACGCCACTGGGGCCAATCAGCGTCTCCACCGTGACCGGGCTGTGAAAAAGCGAGCAGGCAGGTCAGGCAACCAAAGAGCGTGAAGAAGGCGGGGCGTCGAAGGGGTGTCATTTCGTGCGTTTTCCAAGGTGGGCGAATTCTAGTTGACCGATTGTGGCTCGGTCATCTGCAGGTGAACCATCTCATGATAGCGACCTCCGCGGTCGAGCAAGGATTGGTGGGTGCCGACTTCGGCGATTTGACCATCTTCCATGACAACAATTTTGTCGGCACCCCGAATCGTGCTCAGCCGGTGAGCGATGACGAATGCCGTGCGGTCCTGCAGCAGGTCTTCGAGCGATTGCTGAATCAGACGTTCGCTTTCGCTATCGAGATTGCTGGTGGCTTCATCGAGAATCAGAATCTTGGGGTCGGCCAGGATCGCACGAGCAATCGCGAGTCGCTGTCGCTGACCACCGGACAGTTTGACGCCGCGCTCGCCAATCACGCTGTCATAGCCGCCCGGTAACTTCTCAATAAATTCATGAGCCGCCGCGGCGTTCGCCGCCGAAATGATTTCGTCG
>JBCBOO010000007.1:0-60166 GCA_039821235.1 Planctomycetota bacterium | reverse complement strand
CAATGTTCTCCGCGATCGTTCCATCAAACAGGAACACCTCTTGTTCGACGATGCCCAAGAGTGCTCGGTAGGAATCGAGATTGATCTCTCGGAGGTCGATTCCGTCCAAAGCAATACTGCCGTCGCAAGGATCATAGAAACGCGCGATCAGGTTGGTGAGCGTCGTCTTGCCGGCACCGCTCCGTCCGACAAGTGCGACGGTTTCTCCCGGCTCGACTTCCAAGTTGATCTCGCGCAACACATTGGGTTCGGAGTCGGGATAGCGAAAGGAAACGTCTTTCATGACCACGCGTCCTTCCGCGGTCGCTTTGGAGACCAGCCGTGCGTTGGGCTGTGTCGGCAGTTCGTTCTCGACTTCCAACACATCCAGGATTCGATCCAGTCCCGCGAGGTTGTTTTGAAACCCAACCGCGCTGCCGGCGATCGTGGCCAACGGATCGAGCAACATGGTCAAGTAAACGAGAAACATCATCAGATCGCCGAGCGTGAGATCCCCTTCGATGATTTGGTAACCGCCGTAAAGCAGCAGTCCCGTCGACGCCAGCGGAATGACGACTTCCCAAATCGTTTCGACGATGCGTGTCCACCACCACGTGAAGAGTTGCTGGCGAACCAAGAAACCGCCTTCACGGACAAACTTGGACGATTCGTTTTTCGAACGCGAAAACGTTCGCACCACTCGAATGCCGCCAAAGGTTTCGGTGGCCCCGGCATCGATGCGTTGACGTTGTTTGCGGATGTCACGATACAAGGGACGAATCCGATTGATCCACGTTCGATGGGTGACCCAAACAATCGGGAGCAGAAGCAGCCCGCCGACCATCAGTTTCCAATCGACGAAGACGAGAATGATGAGGCTGCCGACGAACTGGACCACCGCTCGCCACGGGTTGTAGAGCATCGAGAAAATCAGGTCGCCCACGCCGCCAGCATCTTCGCGAATCAGACTCGCAACGCCGCCCGACTTCAGGTCGTAGACTTTGCCAAGCGGCAGCCGGATCGCGTGCTCGAACACACGCCTGCGGATGGTGATTTGTGATTGGTTCACCGCCTTGGTCGCCGTCCACCGACTGAAGAGATGGACGATGGTGGCCAAGATGGTTGTCAGCACCACTGCGCCGGCGATCCACATCAAACGCGGCATCTTTCCGCTCGGGATCGCAAGGCTGCTCAACCAGTCCGGGAGCGGCTTGGCGGGTTCGGTCAACACGCAGTCGATCGCCAACTTGGTTCCCAACGGCGGAATCAACCGTAGTCCGATGCCGACGGTGAGCACCGCCAACGCAACCATCACTTGGCGACGGTGGGGGCGAATCAACGCCCAAAACGATCCGATCAGCTCCCAGAAACCGCGATCACGGTCGCCAATTTTCTTGGGATTCCGTTTTTCGGAATGGGGATGCGCGGGGGCAGACTTTTCGGCGTTTCTCTCGCGGACGTTCTCTCGGTATTCACCAAAACGTCGACGACTGGACTGGTTGGACATGCCCTATTGGTAGCGCGACAGACGCAGATTGACAAGCCGCCGCGCGCCCGTGGGTGCGTTGTGGAATCGCGCCGCGGCAGCGGCTACGCTGTGACCAGTCTTCACGAGCCGCTTCCCTCCCCAACCTCTCGGTGGTTCTCCATGGTGTGCCCTTCCCTGCCCCGACCGCTCATCTTCTCCGCTTACCTCACGCTGAGCCTCCTGCTCCACGGAGCCGCTTTTGAGGCAGCCTCCGCTGCGCCACCCAATGTGGTGATGATCTGCATCGACGACTTGAATGACTGGGTGGAACCGCTGGGCGGGCACCCGCAAGTCAAGACACCCGCGATGGCTGAACTCGCCGCTCGAGGCGTTTCCTTTCAGAACGCCCATTGCCAATCGCCGCTTTGCAATTCCTCGCGGACGAGTTTGATGTTGTCCAAGCGGCCGTCAACGACCGGCGTTTATGGACTTCGACCTTGGTTTCGAAACATCCCAGAATTGCGATCGGCTGTCTCGTTGCCACAACACTTCAAAGCCGCCGGGTACGAAACCTACAGCGCGGGCAAGGTCTATCATTCGCCGAAGAAGAAACCCGATGCCAACATCCCTTCCGAATTTGACCACTGGGGGCCGAACGGCGGTACTGGGATTCGGCCTCCCGAAAAACTGATCCCGTCCACGCCGATGGGCAACCATCCGCTGATGGATTGGGGAGTGTTTCCGCACGAGGACAATCAAAAGGGTGATTGGATCGTCGCCGACTGGGCAACGGAGACACTGCAGTCGATACCGGAGGATAAACCGTTCTTTCTTGCGTGCGGTTTCTTTCTACCGCACGTGCCCTGCCATGTAACGCCGAAGTGGTGGGACATGTATCCCGACGAGTCCTTGGTCATGCCGACCGTGTTGGCCGGTGATCGCGATGATTGTCCGCCATTCTCCTGGTACCTTCATTGGCGTCTGCCGGAACCTCGCATCACTTGGCTGCGGGAAAACCAACAACACCGCAACCTCGTGCGTTCGTACTTGGCGAGCATCTCTTTCGTGGACAGCCAAGTGGGACGTGTTCTCGAGGCCCTCGAAAACTCGCCGCATGCCGACAACACGATCATCTGTCTTTGGAGCGATCATGGATGGCATCTCGGGGAGAAAGACATCTCGGGGAAGAACACGCTTTGGGAGCCCTCGACGCGCGTTCCCTTGATCTTTGCCGGCCCGGGGATTCAGCCCGGAGTGTGCAACCAACCGGCAGAGCTGTTGGACATCTATCCGACGCTGGCCGACCTTTCCGGGATTGCTGTGCCGGAGGACGTTGACGGGATCAGTTTGAAGCCCCAGGTTGATTCACCTGCTACCCAGCGAACACGTCCTGCGATCACAGAACACAATCCGGGTAACTTTGGCGTTCGCGACACACGATTTCGATTCATTCAGTACGCCAACGGGAGTGAAGAACTCTACGACTTGAAGACGGACCCGGAAGAGCACACGAATCTGATCGGACGGGAAGCATTTTCTGCCGACGCGGCTCGCCTCAGGAATTGGATTCCAAAACAAGTCGCGCCGTTGGCACCCGGAAGTGCCGCGCGAATCCTCGAAAAACGAGACGACGGCTGGTACTGGGAGAAACAAAAGATCGACCCCAAAAACCCGCCGATGTACACCGCAGGAGCGTTCGGAGAGGAGTAGCCGACAAGTCGGCTTCGGTCGAAACGGCGTCGTTGCAACCACGGTCGCCGCACGCTCCGCGGGCGTGTGTTTGAGTGCTGGAAAGTCTCAGGAATCAACGACAGATTGCCGAGTTGGATCGACTCACTCCTTCTTGATTCGACAGGCTGGGAAGCCTGTCCTACGTTTCAAATTAAGCCTTCTTCGCGAAGGCGCGCTTGAGTTCGTCGAGGCTGGTCAGTCCTCTGGCGACCGTGAGGACGGCTTCGGTTTGGACGTTGTGGAAGCCTTCCGACTTGGCGATCGCGTTGAGCTTGGCCAAGTCTTTGGTTTTCGTCACGGCATCGCGTAGTTTCGGTCCCGGTGTGAGCAGTTCGAAGATGGCGATGCGTCCCAAGTACCCGCGCCCCTGGCATGCGTGGCACGGCGTGATGGGAGCCGGCCGACCGTTCTCGTCGACTTGTTGTTCCACCGGCGGCGGGATGAACGGTTGATACAGCATCCCAACGCGGCCCGGCGGAATGCCAAGTTGCTGCAGCAGTTGCGGGGGAGGTTGGAAGCCGAGTTTGCAGTTGTCGCAGAGTCGACGCACCAATCGCTGGCCGAGAACGGCAGTGATTTTTTCCGCGATCTTCTCGCGTTGTTCCGGGTACGTGGACACCAATCGCGCCAAGCCTTCGACGGCATTCGAAGCGACCATCCGCGTGATCACTTTCTTTTCCGTCTTGTCGATCTGATCCAAGGCGAGTTCGAACGCATCCGCATCGACTTTGTCGGGGAACAAGAACACGTCGGGTTCTTTCAAGATGGACTTTCGCACCGCTTCGAACGGCGTCAGTCCCGTGTCGCCCCCATAAAAGTTGGGGTTGATGTTGATGATTTCAGGCTCGGGTGCATCCTTGTTTTCAAAGGATTGAAAGTCGCGTACCAAGCGGTCGGCGGCGGACAGGCTGACGTACCATGTTGTTGTCAGGCCCTCGGACTTTGGCGCCGTGATGAGAACGAGGTCACATTCGGCGTTCAGCTTTTCCTTGAACGCAGCGACCATCTTGTCGCGCATTCCAATGTCGGCGAGTGAGTCGAAGGGGACTTTTCCAGACTGCAGACGGACGAGGACTCGTTCACCGGTCGGCACGCCTTGGGATTGCAGCTGGACGGAGTACTTGTCTTTGTTAAGTTTCGCGCTGACGCTACCGGATTGCGAACTTCGGCGATCCGCCGGATTGAGCAAGCAGACTTGTTTCAGGGCGTACAGCATCGCGTCGCCGGACTCGCGGTCCAGCGGGGGCAGTTGTTCCCATTGGCCGTCGATCAAGTAGCGTACGACGCAGCCGGCGGCGGTAAAGTCCAGCAGCATTTGGTCCGCCCGCGACTGGACCGCATGCGAAACCTGCCCCGCCGCGATTTCAAACCCGGCCCCCTGACGAGCACTGATCAGCAACGACTGGGCTTGGGTGTTGTCGGGCAGGTTCGGCGAAAACTCCATCGGAGCGACAGTTTGCCAAAGCTGCGGTTCGGATTGATCAGCCATCGATTTTAGGTTGCACTCAGAGCTCGGGATCCGGACGCCAATGCCCAAGAGAGTAAGTCAGACGTGCCGCGGTTGGAAGGAGGAATCACTCGGGCGGTTTTGCATCCCGTTTTCGGGAGAGCGTTCGGTCCAAGGCATCGGCGAACGCTTTTTTATCACGTTGAGAGTACGGCGGCGCACCCGACGTCTGTTCGCCGGCGGAACGAACGCTTTCGAAAAAGTCTCGGGCGGCCAAACGGGACCGAATGTTGTCTTTGTCGTAGATGTCGCCGCGTGGATCGATGACGTGGACGTCTTTGGCGACCAAGTCCGCGGCCAGCGGGATGTCGGCCGTGACGGCGACGTCCCCGGGATTGGCGTGCTGGACGATGTATTGATCGGCGACGTTGGCGCCCTGGGAGACGCGGATTGCCGAAACGGTGCTGGCGCCCGGGGGGATGTCGATTTTGACGTTGGCGACCAGCACGGTGTCGATGGAGAGACGTCCCGCGGCGCGGAAAACGACTTCTTTGACTTCACGCGGTGCCGCGTCCGCGTCGACCCACATTCGCATCGTCATTACGAATCCTGCTTGGCGAGCTCACGAAGTGGTTTGGGGAGCGGGAAATGCACTGATTCTTCGCGGACGGTCGCCGTTTCGACGGTCGCACCGAATTCGCTTTTCAGCCATTCCACGGTTCGCTGGACCACGGATTCCGGCGCACTCGCACCGGCGGTGATCAAGACACAGTCTTCGGTTTTGAAATCCTCTCGCGAGAGGTCTTGCGGGCCGTCGACCAAGAATGCGCGTTTGCCTCGGTCGGCAGCAAGCTCGCGTAGCCGCGCGCTGTTGCTGCTGTTCTGACTGCCCAAAACGACCACCACGTCGGCGTCGTCCGCAAGCGCCTTGACCGCATCCTGGCGATTCTGGGTCGCGTAGCAGATGTCGCCCTTGGGCGGACTTTCGATTTTCGGAAATCGTTCGCGCAGTTTGGCAAGCACGCGGTTGGCGTCATCGACGCTGAGCGTGGTTTGGGTCAGCACAGCGACTTTGGATTCATCGGCAATTTCAAGTTTCTCGACGTCTTTTTCGTCTTCCACCAAGACAATCGCCTCGGGAGCTTCGCCCATCGTGCCGATGACTTCATCGTGCCCCTCGTGGCCGATTAAAACGATTGTGTACCCCTGCTTGGCGTACTTGATCGCTTCCAAATGAACCTTCGTGACCAACGGACAGGTTGCGTCGAGGGCCATCAAGTTACGTGCCTTCGCGGCTTCGCGGACTTCTGGGGAGACGCCGTGCGCGGAGAACATCAGGACGCTCGACTCGGGAACTTCCTCGACCGTCTCGACAAACACGGCGCCCTTTTGTTCAAACGTGTCGACGACATACTGATTGTGTACGATTTCGTGGTACACATAGACTGGCGCCCCAAACTGCTTGAGCGTCAAGTCCAGCGAATCGATCGCCATGTTCACACCCGCGCAAAATCCACGCGGGGCTGCCAGCACAATTTTCATCTCGACTGATTCCTTAATGTCCGCACGGAAGACTTCCCCTCCAAACCCTTCGCCGTCACCTGGTGACGGACTCGATTTGGAAGAGAGCCGGCGGTTCTGCAAACGACTCGCAACGTCCCACTACGAAAACTTTCTCGTCGCCTCCATTCTACTGCCAAGGCGATTCCGGCAGCCGTTTTACAGCATTTATGCGTTCTGCCGTACCGCCGACGATGTCGCCGACGAATCTGGCTCGCCGGAGAGGGCTCTGGCGGGCCTGGAAAAGCTGCAGAATTCGGTCGACGCAATGTTTGGAAAGGTTCGTTGTGGGTTCTCCGGCGTACCTGGCACGGAGTGCCGAGTCGACAATCTCTTTCCCGCACTCTCGGACACGGTGGCAACCTTTGAGTTGGACAAGCAGCCGTTTGATGATCTCCTGAGTGCCTTTCGGCAGGACCAACACTGCGTGGAATACGAAAGCGAGTCTCAGTTGCTGGACTACTGCCGTCGATCCGCCAACCCGGTGGGCCGAATGTTGCTGCAGTTGGCCGGCTGCTGTGATGATGAAAACGCGGCGCTTTCCGATGAGATTTGCACGGGATTGCAGCTCGCGAATTTTTGGCAGGACGTTTCGCGAGACCACGCGATCGGACGCATCTACCTGCCTCGTGATCAGCGGGAGGCCTTTGGGGTTTCTCCGGCGTCACTGGCTGGGTCGACGACGCCACCTTCGCTACGCAAGTTACTTTGCGAACTTTGCTCGCGTGCCGAAGCTCACTTTCGGCGCGGCTTGCCGTTGGCGGACCGAGTGCCGAGTTGGTTGTCGTCCGATATCAAGCTGTTCGCACACGGCGGTCTGGCAACGTTGAATGCCATTCGGCGGATCGATTTCGATTGCCTGCGCGTTCGCCCCAAGGTCTCGAAGACGACCCAGTTGTCGCTCGTCGCGCGAGCTGTGTTGGGGTGGTTGTGATGTCTCAATCCAGCAAACTCATCTCCGACAGTTATCGCAACGTCCGTCGGATTTCACGTCGCAGCGGCAGCAGTTTCTATCGATCGTTCTGGTTGTTGCCACGCCCGAAACGTCGTGCGATGTACGCGCTCTACGCGTTCGCCCGCGTGACCGACGACATCGGTGACTGCAGCGAACCGGCGGCCCTGCGGTCTCGGTGGCTGGATTGGTGGCGACAGACAACGGCGCTCAACTTGATCAGCGACGCGCCGTCGAACCGCGTTCCGTTGGCACCCGGATTGGCGGAGGACACGTCGGACTGGCCGATTGATCTGATTCGCCACGCGCGATCGATCATGCCGGCACTCCGCGACACGTGCTGCCGCTTCGAAGTCCCCTCACGCTATCTGCTGGAGATCGTCGACGGTGTGCTGGCTGATCAGCAGAAAACGCGTTTCGATACCTACGAACAACTCGAGCACTATTGTTACCTGGTCGCCTCGGCCGTCGGACTGGCGTGCTTGCACATTTGGGAATTCCGAGGTCCATTGCCGACCCAAGCGGCGATCGACTGTGGGTTGGCTTTTCAACTGACGAATATCCTGCGCGATATTTCCGAAGACGCGAATCGAGGGCGAATCTATTTACCCAGGCAGCATTTCGCGCAACATGGTTTAACCGAAGACGATTTGTTGGTGCCTCGTCCGGACGATCGATTGGTCTGCTTGATTGAAGAAGAAATCCGCCGAGCGAGAAAGCTCTATGCCAGTGGTTGGCGGGTTTGGGATTCGCTCGATCAAGAGGGACGCCCGATGTTTTCCATGATGTGGCGAACCTACCACAAGCTGCTCGATCGCATCGCCGAGAATCCTCGAGCGGTCGTGATGAGGCGAGTGCGGTTGACGACCGGTGAGCGTTTCGGACTGGTGTCGCAACACTTCTTCCCGCCCTTCTATCACCGCTTGGCCGTTCCGCCTGCGGAGATTGCCGAGGTCGATGTATGACGCGGGTGGTGATTGTCGGCGGCGGACTGGCGGGGCTGGCGGCTGCAGAAACGCTCTCGCGCACTTTCAAGGGGGACGACCGGGAGCGACCCGAGATCGTCGTCTTGGAAGCCAAACGAACGGCCGGTGGGCGTGCGGGGTCCTACTACGATGGCGCGAGTGGACAGGAAGTCGATTACTGTCAGCACGCGGCGATGGGTTGTTGCACGAACTTTCTGGACTTGATGCGGCGTTTGGAGTTGGACGGTTGTTTTCGTCGTTGGTCGCGATTGCACTTTCTTCATCCCGACACACCGAACAGCGAATTCGCGCCGTCGACATGGTTGCCACCGCCACTTCACTTGCTACCTTGTCTGGCGGGGTTGCGATTTCTCTCGCGAAGCCAGCAGCGGGAGATTCGACGCGGGCTTTGGAAACTGATGCGTACGCCCGCCGACTCGTTGCGAGACGTCCTCGCGGTGGATTGGCTGCATCAAGCCCGTCAGTCCGCCGAAACGGTCTCGGCGTTTTGGGATGTCATCTTGATCAGTGCGCTCGGTGAAAAGACCGAGCATGTTTCGATGGCTGCCGCACGCAAGGTCTTGATCGATGGGTTTGCAGCTGCGCGTGGTGCAAGCGATGTGTTGGTCCCACGGCTGCCTCTCTCGGAATTGCTCGGACGCCGCAGTGTCGAGCAACTGACCAAGCGTGGCGTGAAAGTGATGACGGGCGTGACTGTTCGTGGCATTGAAACGCAGTGCGTTAACACCGGCGACGGAAGCTATTCGGCCGACGCCGTGATCAGTGCCGTTCCGTGGTACCGACTCGGTTCGTTATTTGAGAACTGGCCCCCGCAAGACCGCGGTCTCTTGTCGGACGTAAAACGCCTGAGCCAAATTCCGACGTCGTCGATTTCGGGACTCCACCTTTGGTTTGATCGGGCGATCACGGATCTCGAGCACGCGGTCATGGTCGGTACCACGGCGCAGTGGCTGTTCCGTGACCCCTGTGATGATCCGGCGTCCCGTGAGGAAGACGCAGGGAACTCGGTGGTTGATCGAGAGACGCACTATTATCAAGTCGTGATCAGCGCCTCAGCGGAGGTGATTTCTCGTGGCAAAGAAGCGGTGCTGAACAAAGTCCTCGGAGAGCTCCGGGCTGCTTTTCCGCCTGCAGCGACGGCGAGTTTGCGTCGGTGGCGTTTGGTGACCGATCCGAAAAGTGTTTTCTCTGTGAATCCGCAAGTCGAGTCGCTTCGGCCACCCCAGACAACCGACTTCGAGTGGTTGTTCTTGGCCGGTGATTGGACCCAAACGGGCTGGCCGGCGACGATGGAAGGTGCCGTGATCAGTGGCCGCATGGCCGCCAAAGGCGTTCTCGAATTTCTGCGTGGGAGCGGATTTCTGCCGGCAAACGCGGCATTAAAGGAGCCGCTGGTCGATCGAGGGCTGCGAAAGGGCTTCCTCGCTCGATGCTTGATCCGCCAGTAGTACGGCGGCCGCATCGCGGTTTGCCCGCGCACTACGATTAAAGACAAGGCTGTCCTGACGGCGGCTTTCTCATCTCCTTATCAATCGCGGTTTCGCAAAACGTGGACAGTTCACTGCCGGAAGAATTGCGCGAGCGAACACGCTGGGTCCGTTCCTCCGAGCAGGCGAATCACCGGCCGGGAGAGTTTGTCCTCTACTGGATGCACAATGCCCTCCGGGCGCACGAAAATCCCGCCCTCGATGTCGCGATCAGTCTGGCTCGTCAAAACGGCCTTCCGCTGCTGGTTTATCACGGCCTGAGCGAAGACTACCCCTTCGCCTCGGACCGAATTCACACGTTTTTGCTGCAGGGCCATCGGGATGTCCAGCGCGAGCTTTCCGAGCGTGGCATTTCCGCGGTTTTCCATCCGCAGCGTCAGGGAGACCGAGGACCTTACCTTCGGAACCTGGCGCGTGATGCCGCCGTGCTGGTGACGGAAGAAATTCCGGTGCAGCCGCTCGTCGGTTGGCTCGAGCGTTTGACACAAACCACTGATACTCCCGTCGCTGCCGTTGATACCACGTGCCTGGCACCGGTGATGGCACTCAATCGTGACTACACGAGTGCCAGTTCGTTTCGGCGAGATGCCGCACGCTGGCATCAGGGGCTTCTCGAGAATTCATACCAAGAGCAAGCCATCGACTGTGCGATGTGTGATCCGGAGTGGATCGAGCAACGGTATTCGCTTCGATCGGTGGATCTCAGCCGAATTGATCTCGCCGAACTGCTCAAGCATTGCAAGATCGACCATTCGGTCGCCCCGGTCGCTGAAACACCCGGCGGAACGCGTGCCGGTTATGCGAGGTGGCAACACTTCTTGCAAAGCGGCGTTCAGCGCTACCGGTATTCACGAAACAACCCTGTCTCGCCCGACGGCTCCAGTCGGATGAGTGCTTACCTGCACTACGGCATGGTCAGCCCGTTTCGGATTGCGAGGGATGCGGCAAAAGCGGGGGCGCAGAAGTACTTGGATGAGCTGTTGGTGTGGCGTGAAATGGCATTCCACTTCTGCTTTCATCACACCGAGGTATTGGACTCCCTGGAAGCCATCCCGACGTGGGCCCGCGAGACACTGATTAAACACGCCAATGACGCCCGGCTAAAGAACTGCAGTTGGGAACGGCTCTCGCGAGGCCATTCTGACCAGCCGCTTTGGGACGCGGCGCAGCGCAGTCTGTTGAAACATGGCGAGCTACACAACAATGTGCGCATGACGTGGGGCAAATCCACGATCCCTTGGCTCAGTTCACCCCTGCGTGCATTGCAGCTGACGTTGGACCTGAATCACCGCTACGCTCTCGATGGGAGAAACCCGTCTTCGTATGGCGGAATCCTGTGGTGCTTCGGACAATTCGACCGTCCGGATTCGAATGAGAAGCCCGTCTACGGAAAGCTCCCCAGTCGCGATCTTGAAACGCAAGCCAGCCGGATCGATCTCAAACGATTTCTCAAGCACATTGACCGTCCCATTGCGGGCCGACTGCCAACGGTCGCGATCATCGGCGGCGGCATCAGTGGCTTGATTGCGGCACGCACGCTGTGCGACCACGGTTTGGATGTCACGGTGTTTGAAAAAGCACGCGGTGTCGGGGGGAGAACGTCGACGCGACGTACGGACTTGCAAGACGGCACCCAAGTCTTCGTCGATCATGGCGCCCAATACTTCACCGCCCGAGATCCTCGATTCTGTCGCTACGTCCAGTCGTGGTTGCATGATGGTGTGGTGCAACCTTGGACCGGACGCGTGGTCCAACTTGACTCGAAAGGCGCGGTCGTCTCGGAGAAAGTGTCTGCTCCCCGGTACGTCGGTTCACCCGGGATGAATGCGATCGCAAAACACTTGGCATCCAACCTCCGCGTCAACGCGGGCACCCGTGTGACGAAACTCGCGCAAACGGGCGAGCAGAGATGGGCGTTGCACGCCGACGATACATCCCTCGGCGATTTCGACGTCGTACTGATCTCTGCACCCGCTCCGCAAACGGCCGACCTGCTCGCCGGACACACGCGGTTGGAGTCCATCATCCGTGACGTCCAAATGGAACCCTGTTGGACGTTGATGATGGCGGACGAACGTATCGACGACCTGCCCTTCGGTGGCGCCGTGGTTCATCAAAGCCCGATCGGTTGGATCGGTGTCAATTCCAGCAAGCCGGGTCGTGATCCGTTGCCGTCCGTTGTCGTTCAAGCAACTCCCATGTGGACGCGTCAGCATCTCGACACGTCGTCGGATGCGGTTCAGGCTGAACTTGCTGTTGTCCTCGCCGATCTCACAGGCCTACGCATCGAATCACCGCGTTATCAGACGGCACACCGCTGGATGTACTCTCATGCGAAATGCTCTCTCAATGAAGAAGCATTGTTTGATCCCGCTGTTGGATTGGGCGCGTTCGGCGATTGGTGTTGTGGCACCAAAGTCGAAGCCGCTTTTCTGAGTGGAATGGCGATGGCGGGGAGCGTGTTGCGTCACTACACCATCGATCGAGCACCCTTCCAGGACAAACCCAGCGTCACACAGCCATCTCTGTTCGACTAAACGAGATGCGACGCGGCTTCACGATGATCATCGACGCCGAAGTAGTTCGGCGCATTCGGGTTGTCGAACTTGGGAATAGACGTTCATCCCCGGCAGGGTGTCGAAGACGCGTTTGGACGGAAGCTGCAGGTCTTCAAACCCGGCACGGTACGCGTCATCGACGGTGGCTCCGAAGGCAACGTTGCGGATCCCGGCAAAGCCAATCGCGCCGGCACACATCGGACAGGGTTCACAACTGGAGATCAACCAAAGCCCGGGCGGCAATCGTCGACCAAGTCGCGTGGAAACGTTTCGTATGACAACCACTTCGGCGTGAGCGGTTGGGTCGCTCGTCCGTTTGACTTCGTTGTGTCCGAGTTCAATCAAACCGCCTCCATCATCAAAGACACCGGCACCGAAGGGGCTCTGTCCCAGATCGATCCCTTGCCGCGTGACCTGCAGGACATGATCCATGGCATCATGGATCCAAGCGGGAGCCGACCGATTCATCGTTCGATTTTTTCGAGACGAATGGAATCAAAGTCGGCTTTGCCGGTCGCGCCCATCAAGCCGAGTCTCAAGATGGCTTCGCGGGTTCCGATCGGGATACGAAGAAGGCGACTGTGCTCTCGCCAGGACCGTGTTCCGCGAAACGGTCCCAACTGAAACGTGCCCAAGTCGCGACGCAGATCATCGTAAAATGAAATCGCAATCATCGGCATCGCATCGGGTGTCGGTCCGACGCGTATTTTTTCAGTCCTCACCCAGCCGCTGAGCCGCACCTGCGAGACGACACGCCCATCGATGGCAATGCCTTGTAGAAGGTGAGAATCCAAACCCGGCGTTTCATTCTGGAAGCGAACATAATGCTTCCCCTGCGGTGCTTCGTCATCGCTTGTTCCCGAGATCTGACTGACTTGCCGACCGTAATACCATCCGGGAACAAACTCGAGTAGCTTTTCTTCATCACCCGACGCGACCACTTCGAAGTCACCATTGACGGCGATCGGGTTTTCCGGATCCGGCAAGACATCTCGCGTCGCCTCGGCGTGTCCAGTCATCGGAACGAACAGCGTCGGCCGCAGTGCTTCACGCTGCAGCTTGCCATCTCGTTTCACCATTCGGTAGAGCGTCTGCTGGTAGCGGAGTCCGACCGGGATGATCATCACGCCGCCTTCGCGAAGCTGGTCAACCAGTGGCTGTGGTACAGATTCCGGACTGCATGTGACGATGATTTTGTCGAACGGTGCATGTTCGGCCCAGCCTTGAAAACCGTCCCCGACTTTGGTGGTGACATTCGCGTAATCGAGTCGCGCGAGTGTTTCGGCGGCCTTCTCACCGAGTTCATGGACGATTTCAATCGTGTAGACGTGGTCCACGAGCGGACTGAGTACCGCGGCCTGGTAACCGCTACCGGTTCCAATCTCCAAGACGCGATCGGTAGGTTGTGGATCGAGGGCTTCCGTCATCGACGCGACGATGAAAGGGCTGCTAATGGTCTGTTTGTGCCCGATCGGCAGCGCCATGTCATAGTACGCCCGAGACCAAAGATCACGTGGCACAAACTCGTGACGCTGAGTTCGGCGGATCGAATCCAGGACCCGTGGGTTGACGACACCTGCCGTCTCAATTCGCGTTTCAACAAGGTTATCGCGCGCGGGTTGGAATCGGTCCGCTGCTAAAGTCGGCACGCAGGTGATGAGACACGCGACGAGGGCTGCCGACAGCGATGGGTGGGAGTGGAGCTTCACCGATGGACCGACTTACAAGGGGAAGGGACGCAAGATGCACTTCCCCAGATTATACGCGACAAACAGCGGGTCGCGTCCAATTATGCACGATCCGAATGCCGGCCCGTCGCTCCCCGGTTGATCGGCAGAACCGCTAGACGCGGAGTTCGGAAGCCGTTTCGTTTAGCGAATCCATTGTCACAGACTGTTCTTCGACGGCCGATGAAACGGAAGTCATGCTTTCGGTTACCCCGCGAATGCGTTCCGAAACTCGAGCGGTTGATTGGACGCTTTCCTGAATCAACTCGCGGATGCTGGTCACCGATGCATCAATGCTCTCGGTTGCGCTGGCGGTCTGTTTTGCGAGTTCCTTGACTTCGTTGGCCACCACGGCAAAGCCTTTCCCCGATTCACCGGCACGAGCTGACTCGATCGTGGCGTTGAGTGCCAACAAGTTGGTCTGGCTGGCCAGGTTGCGAATCAGCTCGACGACCTTTTCGATTTCGCGACTACTGTCACTGAGTTTCTCAACGGAATGAGCCGTCGTGTTGACTTCGTCTTCGGTGGAAGCGGCTTGGGATGCCGTTTGGCTGACGTGGCTGGAAATTTCCGAGATGGTCAGCGCCATCTGTTCAATGCTCTCCGAGACTGCAGCGCCTGCTTCCTGTGATCGTTCTCTTAAGTTGACATCACTCGTGATGTCGCGAGCGAACTTGACGACTTTGACGGGCTTTCCGGATGCCCCGATGACCGGGAAGTAGAGTGCCTGAATCCAAATTGCGGATCCGTCACTTCGGATGCGTTTGAACTCGGCGTTGTGAAATTGTCCGCGGTTCAACTTGTTCCAGAACTCGGTGTATTCCGGCGATTGATGCTCTTCGGGTTGGACAAACATGCGGTGATGTTGACCAACAATCTGATTCAGCTCGTATCCGAGCGCGTCCAGAAAGTTCTGATTGGCAGTGATAATCGTTCCGTCCAACTCAAACTCAATAGTGGCTTGAGCACGGCTAATGGCATCTAGCTTGGAATGGCATTCAACTAGCTCTTCTTCAAGCGAATGTCCATTCACGTTTCCGTGGGACTCACGTCGGAACATGCTACTGATCATTCAATTTTCCTAGATTGGCTTGCGTCTGATATGGTGCTGCAGGGGGGCTGACAGCTTTGGGAGACAGGCGTACGGGACGTTTAGGTTCGTCACTCGGTAATTAAGCTGTGACCTGAACAGTCGTTGGTCAAACGAATCGCATTGCGATGAGGGGTTACCCAATTGAAAAGGGTCTCTGTGGTGCCAGGCCGCAAGGCGCTGTGGTGATTTTTCATGCAAGTCGGACTACACGCACAGTGCCGAAGCGGTTTCGTTGAGCGACTCCATGGTCACGGATTGCTCTTCGACGGCCGAGGAGACTGAGGTCATGCTCTCTGTCACGTCCCGGATGCGCTCGGAAACTCGCGTGGTGGACTGCACGCTCTCGTGGATCAGTTCGCGAACGTGCGTCACGAGCGTATCAATGCTTTCCGTCGCATTGGCGGTTTGCTTGGCAAGCTCTTTGACTTCATTCGCAACGACTGCGAATCCCTTTCCCGATTCACCTGCCCGAGCGGACTCAATGGTCGCATTCAACGCCAGTAGATTGGTTTGACTTGCCAGATTCCGGATCAACTCCACCACCCGTTCGATCTCTCGACTGCTTTCGTTGAGTTGTTCAACGGACTCTGCGGTTGTGTTGACCTCGTCTTCCGTTGACGTCGCCTGTGAAGCGGTCTGATTCACGTGGGACGAAATCTCCGAGATGGTCTGCGCCATCTGTTCGATGCTGTTTGAAACAGCAGATCCGACTTCCTTCGAACGGCCGCGTAGTCTGATTGCATCCGTGATGTCGCGCGCGAATTTGACGACTTTGATCGGCCGCCCGGTTTGATCCGCGATGGGAAAGTACATTGCATCGATCCAAATCTCGCTCCCATCTTTCGCAAACCGACGAAACTCGCCTTGGTGATACTGCGCTCGGTTGAGTGTTGCCCAAAACTCGCGGTATTCGGGCGACGTTCGCTCCTCTTCTGCGACAAAGATTCGGTGGTGCTTGCCAACGATTTCCTCCAACCGGTACCCCATCGCATTCAAAAAATTGGAGTTGGCGGTCACGATGGTCCCATCCAATTCGAACTCGATGGTTGCATGCACGCTCTCCACGGCATCGAGAATCGACTTCAATTCGACAAGCTCGGTCTGAGGGGACAGCGGCTGCTTGGCATGATTTCGACGGCGGATCAATCCGATATTCATATTTGACAAACGTGTTGGTTGGTCGGGGTGTCGTTCAGAAGAAAGGACATGCGACTATCAGAGCGCACTGGTGCGTCGTCAAACAGCGGCACGCCATCTGAGGGGGACCCGACGCGAGTCTTTCATGAAGAAGGGTGATAATCCCTACAGACACGGCAGGGGTTTAACCGCCGCGGTTAGAAGGAATGTGCTGATATATTCGCGGAGCGGGTCGTCACCGCCCCAAGAATCTTCGAGCAGGTGGGTCAGCACGAGACCGGCTTCGAGTTGCCCTCCGATCAGGTCGGAGAGGGAGTGCCCAAAGTCGATCGGTCGCTCCGGGCCAAGCGTTGCGTCTCTTTCCTCGTCTGGGAGCTGCAAGTCGCTGTATGGGATACGGAACCGAACCTTGAGTTTGCCCTTGTCTCGTGCGACCGCATCAAACAAAAAGTTGACCGGTTGGATGGTTCCGGCAACGAACGTTCCTCCGGGGCGGAGCACGCGCGCGGCTTCCTTCCAAACGGGTTTGCAATCGGGGACGAAGTTCACGGAACATGGATTGACAATCAAGTCGAACGAAGCGTCATCAAGGGTCGTCATCGAGCTCATGTCACACTGAACCGTTTCCAGGTTGAACTGAAAACGCTCTGCGATTGAGCGATCGAATTCCAACTGTTCGGCGCTGAAGTCAACCACTGTCACTCGAGCGCCCGCTGCAGCCAAGATGACGGCCTGATTGCCTCCACCGGCCGCGAGCGCGAGGACCCGTTTACCGCGAACGTCACCGATCCAATCTCGGGGGACCGACTTGGTTGCCGTCAGACGGATTTCAAAGTCACCAGCAGCGGCCCGTTCGATGGTTTCATCCGATACCGGAGAAAACCACTTTGAGCTCTTGGCGATTCGGTCCCATGCATTGCGATTGAATTCGACGGAGTGGTCCATGTTGATGCAGTGAGTGTCTGTCCTTTCCCAACAAGTTCGCCTTTCCAAACCAACTCTGCCATACTGTAACCAAACCGGCCGCCCTTCCTGCCCCCAAACTCCCCTTCTCCCCTCCATGCTGAATCTGATCGGAAAAGGATCGTCACACACCTGCGATGGAACAACGCGTCGGGACTTTCTCCAGATCGGGACATTGGGTGCGCTCGGCTGGGGGCTGCCGCAGTACCTTGCGGCTGCCGAACAGGGAAACATTGATCCGGCGAAAGACAAACGATCATGCATTATGATCTTCAACCTCGGCGCGCCGAGCCAGCTGGATACCTTCGACATGAAACCCAACGCCCCCGCGGAGGTGCGTGGGCCGTTCAAAGCGATCGCGTCACGGGGTGATTTTCAGCTCTCGGAAATTCTACCCAAGCACGCCGAAATCGCCGACAAATTCTCGATCATTCGTTCGTGCTATCACACGGCCGCTGCGGTCCACGATGCCGGCTGGCAAATGCTGCAGACCGGTCGCCAATTCAACGGAGGTGTGAACTACCCACATGCCGGTGCGGTGGTGCAATACTTGCGAGGCCGCCGAAGCGACTTGCCTGCGCACGTGGTCTTACCCGAAACGATGGGACGCGGTGGTGGCAACCTACCGAACGGTCAGGCGGGTGGCTTCCTGGGAAAAAACTATGATCCGTTCGCATTGATGGCAGACCCGAGCCAACCCGATTTCGAAGTCCCCGACTTGTTGCCGCCAAAGACACTCGGTGATGTCCGAATCGATCGTCGCAGGCGAATGCGAGCGGCCATCGAGGATCGGATGAGGGAATTGGAGTCGGCGGAGTCGGCAACGATGCTGGACAAGAACTTCGAAGCCGCCTATCGCTTGATGAACAGCCCGCAGGCTCGAGAAGCGTTCGATCTCACCAAAGAGCCGGTCGCCGTTCGAGAACGCTATGGCATGAATCGATTCGGTCAGTGTTGCTTGCTGTCACGTCGCCTCATTGAAGCGGGCGTTCGGTTCGTCACCATCAACACCTTCCTGACGGTGTTCAATGAGGTGACGTGGGACATTCATGGCAGTAAACCATTCACGACCATTGATGGGATGAAAAAGATCGTCGCGCCGATGTACGACCAAGCTTATTCCGCCTTGATCTCGGATCTACATGAACGCGGCATGCTCGACGACGTCCTCGTTTGTGGTCTCGCCGAGTTCGGGCGGACGCCCAAAGTGAATCCGGCTGGCGGTCGTGATCACTGGCCGCAGTGCTTCTCGACCACGTTTTCCGGTGGCGGAGTTCAAGGTGGACGTGCGATCGGTGCCAGCGATCCTATCGGTGCGATGCCAGCCGATCGCCCCACCGCTCCTGGCGAATTGATCGCCACGATCTTTCACAGTCTCGGACTCGACTTGCACACCGAAATTCCGGGTCCCGGTGGAAGGCCGTTTCCACTGGTCGATTTCGGATTGAGAGAAGTCCGCGAACTCTTCTCCTAAGACGTTATCTAGGCTTCCAGCCTGTCACTCCCAATAAGACAGGCTAGGAAGCCTGTCCTACGTTTCTAGCGTGCTACGAACCCATCTTCTCAAAGACACGAATCAATTTCGATGAGAATCTCCCCATTGTTCATTCGAATCGTATTGACCCTTGCGATGGTCTTGGCACTCATCGCAAGTGATTCCATCGCCGACGATCAGACTGTCGCAAGCGATCATGCGAATTCAGGCGCATCGGTTTCAGCGGTTACCGACATTGCAGTGCTACCGGCCTCGATCGAACTGCATGGCAGCGAAGCGATTCAGAGGGTCTCCGTGGTACGACTTCGTGACGGCAAGCCTGCCGGAGTGGTCGAATCGGACTTGGTTTCGTTTCACATCGATGATCCGACGATTGCTTCCCAGCGAGGCAATGTTATTTCCGCTGTCACCGCCGGTGAAACCGAGTTGGTATGTCGTCTGGGCAAGGACTCGGTTCGCGTTCCCATCAAAGTTCAAATGGACTCACCGGATCACCGTTGGGATTTTCGCAACGAAGTCCAATCGGTGCTGGCCAAACGGGGATGCAACATGGGAGCTTGTCATGGAGCCTTGGCGGGCAAGGGAGGGTTTCGATTATCTCTGCGAGGCTACGATAGCGACTTCGATTTTCATTCGATCTCAAGGGAAGCTCGCGGCCGAAGAATTGAGTTGGCCGACCCGGGACGAAGCCTGTTGCTTGCCAAACCCACAGGTGCACTTCCACACAAAGGCGGCCTCAAGTTGGATGTGGCATCGCGTGACTACCGAGTACTCGCGGAGTGGGTTTCGCAGGGTGCTCAAGGCCCGGGCGAGAACGACGCTCGCTTGGAACAGATTCGTGTGCTGCCGGAAAATGCAAAGTTGCAACCCGGTGAAACGTTCCAGGTCCTCGTTCACGCTCACTACGACGATGGACGTGTCGTTGACGTCACGCATTGGGCGATTTTTTCAGCGACCGACGAGTCCGTGGCGAGCGTCGACGAAGATGGATTGGCGACCATTCGAGGCAGCGGCGAGGCGGCGATTCTCGTTTGGTTCGGGAGTCAGGTGGCACTGGCACGGATGACGGTGCCTTTCGACAATGTCGTTGACGACCAGGTTTACGAAACCGCCGAACAAAGGAATTTTATCGATACGCATAACCTCACACAGCTGCGCACGCTCCGGCTTGAACCGTCGCCCAACTGTGATGACGAGACGTTTCTGAGACGCTCGTCGCTTGATACGATCGGTCGGCTGCCGACGCTTGAGGAGCGAAGCGTTTACTTTGCGACTCCCGCCGTCGATCGTCGCGAGCACTGGATCGAACGGCTGCTATCCAGCCAGGACTTTGTCTCCTACTGGTCGTATAAGTGGTCCGATTTGCTATTGATCAGTGGAACACGACTGCGGCCGACTGCGGTGAAGTCCTACTACGGTTGGGTGCGCGAGCGAATTCGTCAGAACCAACCCTGGGACGATTTTGTTCGAGAGATTTTGACGGCGACCGGGCGCAGCGACCAAAACGGAGCCACCAACTTTTATGCGTTGCATCAGTCACCGGAGGAGATGACGGAGAACGCGTGCCAAGCGTTTATGGGATTGTCGATCGGATGTGCAAAGTGTCATAACCACCCGCTCGAAAAATGGACCAACGACCAGTACTACTCGATGGCAAATTTGTTTGCACGGGTGCGCGCGAAAGGTTGGGGCGGTGACTCTCGAAACGGTGACGGAATTCGTACACTCTTCGTCGCATCCAGCGGGGAACTCCTGCAGCCCAACCGTGGTCGCCCGCAACCGCCCGCGCCGCTCGACGCCGAACCAATCCCGTTTGACTTTGAGGGCGATCGGCGACAGGTCCTGGCCGACTGGATGACTTCTCCGGAGAACCCGTACTTCGCGCGATCCATCAGCAATCGTCTTTGGGCCAACTTCTTTGGCCGAGGCTTGGTGGAACAGGTCGATGATCTTCGGCTCAGCAATCCCGCGAGTAATGAGCCGCTGTTGGATGCTCTGTGCGACCATTTGATTGAGGCGGACTTTGATCTCAAACACCTGATGCGAGCCATTCTGCAAAGCGCCACCTATCAACGCAGCAGCACAACGTTGAAAACCAACGAAGCCGAGTCACGCTACCACAGTCGATACTATCCCAAGCGTTTGATGGCCGAAGTCATGCTGGATTCGATCGACCAGGTGCTTGGCACGACGACGGTGTTCAATGAAGTCGCGTTCCGAGGTTCGGACCGGCAGAAGACCGACTTCTATCAAGAAGGAACGAAAGCGATCGAGCTCTATGATTCCGCCGTGAACTCGTACTTCCTCAAGACTTTCGGGAGAAATCCACGTGAGATCACATGCGAATGTGAGCGGACGGACGAACCCAGCATGGTTCAGGTGCTGCATCTGTCCAATGGTGAAACACTCAATTCGAAACTCGCAGCGCCCAAGAGTTTTCTGAGCGAAGCGATCGCGAGCGGAGCGACGGACGACGAAATCTTACGAGCACTTTTCATGCGGGCACTTCAGCGAGAGCCGCTGTCGAGCGAGGTCACTCGCCTGCGGACGATCATCAAGGAATACGATGACCGGCGTACCGCACTCGAAGACGTCGCCTGGAGTGTGTTAACCAGCACGGAGTTTGTCTTCAATCACTAAGCAACGGGAGGTCCATCACTGACCGGCCTGACTGTCTCTCCCGGCCCCGCGCAGCGGAAATAGCTGGGAGAGATCCTCGGTTCAACCCCCGTCCCTTTTTCTTCTTTTTTCTTCTCCACGAATTGAACCTCACGCTGGTCGTGGTCATCCACTCGACAACCAACAGTTCAGCATGGTCAAGAACACCGGCGGCTAGCGCCTTGCCGCTCACGGGTTTTTGATCGGTTATGCCAAACACATGCGAGCGCGTGCCAGCACGCGCATCGACTGTTCTCGTGAGCGGCAAGGCGCTAGCCGCCGGTTCGTAGCGACTGGTACGATGTTGCAATGCCAAGCAATTCCAATCACCCGATAACGCTCTTCATCGCCGTATCAACAAGAGAAATTACATCAACAGCCCGGTCAGCAAGGGATGGTAACGATCGGCTCGCTGACGCTGAGATCGCGGCTACTGAGCCAAGGAGCGTGTTCCGCCACCTGCGAAGTTCACGATGATCGGACGGCCCTCGATGATCGGGCGGCCCGCTGTGGCGAACCCTTTGGCATAGACACGTTCTTTGAGTCTTCGGAATGCCGCGTAGCTATCGGGATAGACCGCGATGGTCACGGTCGTGATACCGGGTTCGAAACCCGCCAAGGCTATGTCCAACCAGTCGTCGTCCGCTAGCACTTGATTGATCGGGTCGCCGTGAGGTTCTTGAAGTGGTTCGAAGGAAGCCATCAACACCTGAGCTCGTGTCATCCGAGCCACCGCGCTACCGTCGCTGACCAGCTCGTTCTTGCGATTCATCACGTAGCGGGCCACGTAACCTTGCACCGGACCGACTGCGGCATCACTGACGCCGGCGCGTGCACCACCGCCTGACGTGCGTTGGAAGTCACGTTTGATCTCTTCGGTGAGTCGTTCGAGTGGAACCACCGACAGCCGATTGTTTTTCAGCCTCAGATAAACTTCTTCACCGAAAACTGTCTTCGCCATGGGGGTCGGCAGATGCGAGATGGCAATGACTTGCGGCGAAGCGCCCTCAAGTGTCGATCGCTCACCGGCGAGTTCAAGGGCCTGTTGCTCCAGTTTCGCGATTTCCTCTTCGCGAGCTGCGATTCCGCGAGCATCTTCGTCCAACTCTTCTTGTTCCGCTTTCCACGCGCTGCGCGCTTCTTGCAACAGAGCCAATAAAACGGTTCGTCGCTCGCTGGTGCGCGCGATTTCCACGTCCATCTCTTTGATCGAACGTTCCAGTCGCATCGAATCCAGCTTGGCCGAGGCCGCCTTGGACGATGCGACGACTAGTCGTTGCAGATCCTCTTCACCGGCCGGAGCAAGGTCGGGATCCAACTCGGGGACCGGCTCGAACTCAGCCGTCTCAACGTCATCCTGATTTGAATCCAAGACCACGCTTTGCGATTGAGCGCCCAGAACAACGACCAGGATGATCAAAATCCCGACCAAGTTGGCGACGATATCCAAGAAGGCATCGTGTCCAACAGAAACACCAGTCTTGCGTCGCTTGCGAATCATCGTGGGCTGATCCTCGAATCGGTTCGTCCAGACACACTTCGTTCACCCGTTGCACGTTCGATCGGAAGTCCGCTACCGATCATCCGCCTCGACCATTGGTTGAATGCGGCTTCGCCGCCCGGTCGGACGATCGCGTTGATTCGCGGTGACCACCTAGAACCGGTTGCAACGGCGCCCCACGATTCGATCCGCGACCGCAGCGTCGATGCGAGCTGCAGTGAGGCCTGATCGATCCCTTGACCTGCGAATTGGAACGATTGGCTGTCGCGATGACGTGTGCTGGGGAGCACGACCAATCGATCTGCGTAAACTTCGACCGTGAGGTAACGCACGATTTCATTGCCACGTCCGAAACGCACCGTGCTTGGCAATGCCCAGTTCTTACCTTGAGGTCGGACCGAAGGTGACGCCGGTTGGCCCGACGACGGTCCACTGGTCGGGGTGGATGAATTCGATGAGTTTGAACTTGCCGTGTCCGAACTTGAACGACTTCCTTGCCTTGATCGGCTGGCCTGTCGCGACGCGTACGGATTCATCGGAGCCGTCGAGGTACTGCCGGATCCCGTCGCGCCCTCGGGAGTGTTGCTTCGTTGCGAGGGGGGACGACCCGCCAATGGTTGGCCACCCTGATCACGATTGCCCACGCGAGAGCCGCTCTGATCAATCCCCGAACTCTCGGTTCCACTCGCACGCATTTCGGGCGACACCGACCGTTCAAACATCGGATTTGAGCCACCGGTATTGGTTGCATTGCCAGCTTGGCTGCCGATACGCGTTCCGTTCTGCAGCGGCATCGACAAGTTGTTTCCCGATCCGCCGGTCAGTGGAATCGAGTTTGACTCGGCGAATCGGTCTTGGGTGCCGGTCGAACCCCTTCGCGAGTCATATTCGGACGCGCTCATCTGCCTTTCAAGGCGTTCTCGGGCATCGGCGAGAGTGAACTCATTTGATTCACCTGCAACGCTCGGCGGAGTACTCGAAAACCTGCTTCCACCGCCGAACATGCGATGGTCTCGAAAACCACTTCGGCGACCTTCGCGGTCCATTTGGGAGACCGACAAAGTGGGGAATTTCTTATTCGATCGGTCACCCGTGCCGCCCGCTGCCGCGCCCGTTCCGGGAGCTTGCCGAGAGGTGCTGCCGTAGGGTGCGTTTCCAGTCGAACGTTGGCCGAGCTGCTCAACGGCCGTCCCACCGCTTCCGGGGTTTCCACGTCCGATGTTCCCGCGGGCTCGCTGTGACATCGATCGTGCGACGGCTCGTGAACTGACGCGACTGGAAGCTTGTCTTACAACGTCTTCCAATCGTCGCTTCATCTCGGGGTCCGGATTGGGGTATGCCAATTCAACCTGGGAGGGAACGAGTTCGTAACCGAACTGGTCGTCCCAATTGCGCATTGCGGCTTGGGCGGCGTAAAAGGTCTCTTCGCCTCCCGGCCGGACGACCATCATGGGATACGGCGGCGATGGATCACCGTACTTTTGCAGCACGTGGTAGCGAGCCGCCCGCAATGCTTCATCCAGTGGGTTAGCGCGCTGAGACGAGTTCTCGAGTTGCCAACGCTTGATCGTCACACCTTCCGGCCAGATCACCAATTTGTCAGCCGTGCATTCCAGATAGATCGGACGTCGATCGGTACCGTTTGGGCCTTGGTGTGGCACGATGACAAAGCGAGGCTTGCCTGTTTTGACTTCACTGCGAAGCTTTTCGACAACGGCTTCGTTTTCTGCAATGTCATCCTTGAGCTGCTTGATTTTCTCTTCGGCCGCCCGCTGATCGTTCGGGTCGGCGTCCTCGGCCATGGCCTTTTCCATCGCAGCACCGATTTGCTGGAGCTCCTGACGAATTCGTCGCAGGTGGTCCTCGACGTGCGCCAGTTGATCGCGTCGTTGTCCAAGATCTTCCGCTTGAGCGTCGCGAAATGAAACCAGCTCGGTTAACCGAAAGTCCTCTTCCTCGGCCAGTTCGCGTGCCTGACGCACGGTCAACGCATGGGGCGACGGTTCGGGGGTCGGGTCCTCGGTACGCTCCGGCTCGACTTTTTCGGCGGTTTTGGTCGCTTGGTCGTTCGTGTTCTGTGCCACCAAGGCCAGTAACAAAATCAGCGTCCCGAGCGTGCAGACCAAGACGGCCAGGAACGGGAACAGCGTTGGTGACAGCGTTTGCCGTCGGCGACTCATGCGGCCCGCCTCGCTTCGCCGTTGGTGGCTGGCCCGGCATCAATCACCTCGGGCAGTCGTTCGTTGAGCACGTCCACCGCACGGGCCAAGACCATCATCGCGTCCGCCATGCCTTGGCCGGCCGCGGCACCCAAATTTTCGTCGACTTGCCGATTCGCTCGGCCCAGTAGGTCCAAGTTGTTGGTGAGAGCTTGTTGCAGCTCCAGCACCGATGCGGCTTGCTCCCGCACCATGGCGGCTTGGTCGACTTGATCCAGCATCGTCGTTTGCTGCTTCGTGATCGACTCGACGCCTTCGACGATTGCACCTTGCCACTTGGTCAGTTGTCCCTGCCACCGCATGAACTGGTCGTCCAGCTGTTGGCACTGCATGTCGGCGACGTCGTGCAACTTTTCGGCATGACGCTGAATGTGAACGGCGTGGTCCGTCAGCGCCGGCGCGAGTGATTGCTGAATCGTCTCAGCAAAACTGCGCGACTGGACTTCTTGAGCGAGTTTCCATTGACCCTGTGCTTCATCAATCGTCTGCCGCCACAGCTTAGTTTGATGGCTCAAGGATTCAGCGACCGCAACACGAACGCCTTCGCAAAGCTGCGCGAGCAGTTCGTACTGGTTGTCGGCTGCTTCGTCACCGGGGAGATGCAGTCCCGTGAGGTATCCGACTCGTTCGTCGATCGAAGCGAGCAACTGTTGCTCGGCGCGCTCAACGGGGAACTGCAGGAAGATCGCGACAATCGAAAGCACGAGTCCCAGCGCGGTTGTATCAAACGCGACGTACAGGCCGCCTTTCAAGTTGTCGACGGCCGCTTGACCGTTGGAAAAATCAAGGCCGCCGAGAGTCTGTGTGATTCCGATGACGGTTCCCAAGAAACCTAACATTGGAATCGCCCAGACAATGATCCGTATCAATGCGAACGAGTCATGCGCCGAGTCCGCATCCCGTGCGGACAGCTCTCGCAAGTCATCCGACAAGTGTTTGGTGGTTCCGCGACCCGATTGACGCAGCAAGACCTCGCGGAGCCGCACGACAAGCTGACTGGCGGCCACCTCACGCGGCAGCTTTGCCAATTCACCGCCCCAATGTCGGGCGACAAAGCCCGCATCATGTCGGCCTTGGAACTGATCAGCAGGCGAATCGTAGATCTGCTTGGGAGATAACGTGCCGTCCTGAGTACGATTGAATCGTTGCCATTGCTGCCAGACGATCCAAGCTTTGAGCGACAGGACCGAGATCGCAACGCAAAACAAGGCAGTTGCGGCGATCGCGACCGGGTGGCCGGCGAAGTACCGCATCAACGGGGCCCAGCCGGTCGAATAGACGACGGTGTAAAAGGCGGCCGACAAGCCAACGCCGGCAATCATCGCTGCAAGTCCGGCCAGTTGTCCGGTGTGGCGCGAGATGCGGCTGTCACCCTCTGGCCGTTGACCGATTGTCGTTGGCTTGTTCGGGTGCGAGTTGGGAGTGGGAGATTGGTTGGTCACAACTACCGGCGTCCGTGCGAGGAGGAACGTGATCCGTGGCGTACGAAACATGTACTCATAGACCAAGATCGACCGCTACAACGAGACAGCTTTACCTAATCCGCAAGGTTTCTCATCAGGCGGTGCCCGACTGCTTTGGCAGCATGGCTCGGATCGTCTCGCGCAGCAGGGGTTCGCCTCCAAACTGCATGCCAAGCGATTCGAGACGCTCGGTGATGATTTGGTGCTTCGCCTGCTTGGGTGCCCCGAAGAGTTTCACGGGCCGGTCGAGCAACTCGCCGGTGATTTCAGCGACTCGGTAGTCACTGAACATCGCATCACAGCAGTTGTACGTCGAACCGCTTTCAACGCCGTCGTGGCGGAGCAGTCGTCGGCACCCACTCGCCACATCTTCGACATGCACACACTTGCTGCCACCGGTCGCAGTGACGGACTTGCCGCCAGCCACGTCCTGAACGAGCGACCACCAGCGAGACGATTCCGGGGGATCCGCAAGACCATAGATGGCCGTCGGCCTCAACGTCGCAGTGACCATGGTTCCAAGCGACCCATAGTGATGCACGAGTGATTCGACGGAAGCTTTGTACGCGCCATAGAGAGTCTTCGGCCGCGCCGGATGGGTTTCATCGAGCGGGTGATCTGGAACGACGATGTCGTGCACGGCCCCGGAGGACACAAAGACAAACCGCTGCACACCCGCTGAGTTGGCGGCTTCCAAGAGTTGTAGCGAACCGGTGACGTTGCGGTGCCAGTAGGCTTCGACGTTTTCGCCGACGTCCAAGAAAGACTTACCGGTACGCGAAAGTCCCGCGTGAATGACCGCGTCACACCCGTGGACAAATGCGGCGGCATCCTCGGCGCATCCGAGTGTACCGTGCCGCCACTCGGTTTCGACCGAAGTCGCTTTCAAGGGGCGCGCGGACTCCCAAGACTGATCGGGCGGATTCTCCGACGGGACCTTCGGCCGACTCGTCCACGCAATGACCGAGTGACCGTCGCTGATCAATTGCCGACGCAGAGCTTTGCCAAGAAAGCCCGATGCGCCGGTTAGTCCAACAATCATGTGACTCGCTCGGCGAGTTACATGATGCCGCCGTGAGTCCGAATCGGAGTCAGGTGACTGGGCGAATCGAGGAACCAGAATCGCTCCCACTCATCGACGAGCGATCGCAAGTCTTCCGAGGTGTAAAGCAATTGCTGGACGCGTCGTTCCGGCCGAGGCGAGTAAATGGGTAGAAAACAACCGACGGTGCTGCTGACGCAAACGGCCAGAAGTGCGATTTGGAACAGGCGACGCATGGAACGTTCCTCCGTGAACGCTATTCTCATAGGGTCGTTGGGTCGGCCGGCCGAAAGACCTTAGTCTTCGTCCCACCGTCCAGAGACTCGAATGGAAGGGTGATCGTTTTCGTTGGGATCCGCGGACCCGGCGTTGGAGTCGGTCGAGTCCGCCTTGGGCAGGCTGTTATCGACTAAATCCGCTTCCTGGACGCGTGATTCCATGTACTTTCCCGGCTTGAAAGTCACGACGTGCTTTTCGGGCACGATGACTTCGTCACCGGTCTTTGGGTTGCGGGCCCGACGTGCTGCCCGCGACTTGACTTCGAAAACGCCAAAGTTTCTCAATTCGATCCGCCCCTCACGTACGAGGGTATCAATGATCGAATCGAACGTCCTCTGGACGATCTTCTTGGTCTGCTGTTGCGTCAGTCCAACCTCGTCTGAAATCGTTCGGACGATGTCTTTTTTGGTCACTCGCGACTCTCCGATGACACTAAATCGCGCCGGAAACGGTGTTTCAGGAGCGATGTAACCCTTTGCGGCTATTCGACTTAAAGCCGGAAAGCATAGGGGCGGCCACCAGGGGAGTCAAGTCAGCGCACGAGGCGGACCTTCCACGCCATTGTCTTCGGCAACCCAGGCCGTAATCCTTGAGACATTCCGAAAAATCGTCACGATCGGACACTTCCGCAATCCCGACACTGTTTTCGGCATCGCACAGCAGCAGCAACGCCACGTTCCCGCGTCAAGAGCAGTCGCACCCAATGTCGCCCCGGCACTCCGTGACGGGATCTGCAAATAAAACAGAAACATCCACTCAATCTAGTCCTTCAACCTCAGCTTAAACCCGAACTTCAACTTGGCATTCTTCTCGCTGAAGTTACGGAACCAATGGCAAAAGCAGTCGAAGTCGAACGGCTCCCGTATCCGTTGTTGCCAACCAACAACGATCAAAACGTGATCCGGCGGTGAGCGATACCGAGTTCCCGTAATCCCAAACCGACCTACCTCACCGGGACGATGGAACGCTTTTCATCTGCGCCAGCGTTCGTCGACTTCATAACCAACCACGTTGTCCACTCCTACTTGAATGTTTCAATATCGCGTAAGCAAATACGATCCTCGGTTCCGCGACGCATCGGGCGCTTTCACGCGCGAAGACTGGAGTAGCGTTGGTGACATTGGCAAAACGTTTAACGGCCACGTGCTCACACCCGCCGAGTACCTGCGCTTCGAGAACGCGTACGTGTCATCTGCAATCATGTTCCTCACCGATGCTGGTGTCGGTTCGCTCTTAATCTCAGGCCTTGAGAATCATGCAGCCTTCAATAACTCGGCACTGACGCTCGAAAACGGGCGCTCCTGCAATCTCCTCGCTTGTGCCGACATTGTCCGGCTCAATCTGCGCTCGGAGATTTGGTGCCGTTTGGAATCCGAATCTGCATTTATTCACTTTGGCTACGACTACTACATGTACGTCGGCATTGCGTCCAAATGCGCTTTTGCAATCCAACACGCCACGGATTCCGGCCTTTTTGTGGAGCCTTTCGATTCTCCTCACCATGAACCGTAGGTCGCAGGGCGGACAACATGAATTGTCACTGGTGCCCGCGGCCAAAGGCATGTTACGCCGAACCCGTGGTTGATCTCGCTCGATTAAAAACTTGGCCTGCGAGTGTTCTCGCTGCCGCTCGAACATAGTGATCGCCGATCAGCTACTCGAAATCAACCCACTTGGGCATCCGGCAATGCCGGAGAGCTCAAAGTTGTTTTCTGCTCATTGGTGCTCAGCGGCTTTTTGTACCCTCTGATCGTCGTCGTTTGTCTATCGGTTGAGCGGTGGCAGTTCCTCATCAAGTACTTGAGCGTGTTTGCGGTTTCCTGTGTGGTTTGTGCGATCATGATGTCACTTGCTCCCTCACCGTTTCTGTATTGGTGGTGGGATTAGGAGCGGGAGAGGCGTCGCTCAGATACAAGCGCGCGGTAGTTTGGTTGGTGTACAATGCGGTGTTCGAGAATTCTCCGGCAGGCAAATCGGTTCATGACAAAGCGTTTTTTCATTCGGTGGGCGGCGGTCCTGTTGATGGCCGGTACGCCCCTACTTGGTTTGGCCGGCTCGCCTGAAAAGCCGAACGTGTTGTTCATCATTGCAGACGACCTCAACACGTCACTCAGCGGATTTGGCCATCCGCAATGCAAAACGCCGCATCTGGATCGGTTGGCGGAAAGGGGTGTGAAATTTGAGAACATGCATTGCCAGTACCCGGTTTGCGGGGCCTCTCGCGCGTCGTTGATGTCGGGGCTTTATCCGTATTCCAACTTGACGCTTGGGAATGCCGGGGCACTTCGCGGCAGTATGCCGGAGGTATTGACGCTGTCGCAGTGTTTCCGGCGGCAGGGATACTACGCCGCGCGTGTGAGCAAGATTTATCACATGCGAATTCCGTTTGAGATCATCGATGGAACTGCGGAGAGTGACGACCCGCATTCCTGGGACGACGCGATCAACATCAAGGCACCCGAGCAGAACGCTCCCGGCGAGCTCACGCATTGGTCACCTAAAGACAAGGGATCGCAAACCTTCGACGGTGTGATGGCGACCGGCGGAGACGACGAGCATGCGGATGGAATGGCGGCCAACCGTGCGATTGAAATTCTTGCGCAGGTCGGTGACAAACCGTTTTTCTTGGCCGTCGGATTCGTTCGGCCGCACGTCCCGCTCGTTGCTCCCAAACAATACTTCGAAGGTTACATCCAAGCGGACATGGTGCTGCCAGTCGTTCCGGAAAAGGACCTCAGCGACGTGCCGGGCATCATTCGAAATTACAAGCGCAATCAAACGACGTACGGAGTCACGCCAGAGCTGCATCGCGGGCTGTTGCAGGCCTACTACGCCAGTGTCTCGTACATGGATGCACAGGTCGGGCGTGTGCTGGATGCCTTGGATGAGAATGGTCTGGCCGAGAACACGATCGTGGTTTTCACCAGCGATCACGGCTACTTGTTGGGCCATCATCACAAGTTCCAAAAACAGCACTTGTTTGAAGAAGCGACACGAGTTCCGTTCATCGTTAGCGTTCCGTGGATGGACAAAACGCATGGTCGTGGCACTGGAAAAATCACCGAGTTGGTGGATTTGTATCCGACGCTGGCGGAGCTAGCCGGCATTGAGGCTCCAAGCGAGTTGCAGGGTGCCAGTTTGAAGCCGCTTTTGGAAGACACGGAATCGGCAAGTTGGTCAAAGGACTGTGCCTTTAGTATCAGTCGCAGCGGAGGAGAATCTTTGCGGACGGCAGACTTTCGTTTGACGCAGTGGGGCTTCGGCGAAAAAGGTACCGAGCTTTACGACCTCAAAAGCGATCCCGGGGAGTTCACGAATCTGGCTGGCGATCCAGACTACGCCAAGGTGCTCGAAGCGATGCGCGAAAGACTTCGCACGAAACGGGATGAAGCAGGATTTGAAAAAAACAGATCCGCAATCTACGCGAAGACAAAGATCAAACAGAAAAAGTGAGTCAGCTTGCGTTCTTGCGAAGGTAACGCGACGAGGAGACCGGTCGGAGTGTTCCTTGAAAATCGATCTTCATCTGTGATGTGATCGTTTGGTCATCGTGCCGCGAGAGCATGATTTGAGCTCGTTTCCGTATTCCGGTCTTGTGCGTGATATAACCGTTGAGCACCAATGCGTTGCCTTGCCACTGCCCGGCGGATTCCATGAATACTCCGTTGGAATCCACCCACGTCATTTTCCAGCACTGCTCGTTCGAGTCATAAAACGTAATCCCTTGGGCGGTCGACCGATCGGGGGCGACCCAGTCTTCACGAATCATGTTGCCGGATTCTTCGTAGCGAAACGTCGATGACCCGATCCAATTCCCCGAGGGATCGACAACGTGCCAATCTCCGAGCAGAAAATCCATTTGTGAGCGTCGCTTGGCGAGTTCCGCATCAGTCGGGATTTGGATTGGGGTCTCCGTTGCAAGTGCTGGCTCGGATGTGTTCTCAGAGGTGATCGCGCCGGAGACCTCGAAACTTGGAACCGACGAGGGCAGCATCAAGCACAAGAACGCGCCCATCAAAATCACCTGGCTTCGTCGTGCTTTCGAGCGACGGTTCGCGACAATCATCTTCAGTCGATGTTTCGTCACTTCCAGCGGTCGGATGCCGGGCGCAAAATGCAGCGGACGAACGACTTGTTGCAGCGAGAGCACATCGAGTAGTCCCGAGGCATAACTCTTTGAGTTCAGGTCGAAGATTCGCAGTGTATCGTCGTCGCAACAAATTTCGCACAACTGATTCATGCGACGGGAAGCGATCCAGACCAATGGATGAAACCAAAAGATGACTTGCACCGCCATCTGAAGAAAACCGAGCAGGTGGTCACGACGCCAGACGTGACATAATTCATGCGTGAGGATGGGCCGCAGCGGAATGTCACGCGCGAGGATTTCTTGGGGAACGACGATGGTCGGGCGCAAGAAGCCAAAGACGAGAGGTCCGATCGAGCGATCTGAAACGACGAAGTCCACGCCCCGCTGCGGCAGTCCGATCTGCGTCTCCAGTTCCCGTAACAGCGTGTTCGCACCCTGAGCCGAAGCGTTGGTGTCTCCGGCAGTGGATCCGGCAGTGATTTGGTACCGAACGGCAGCGTAATTGCCGAGGAACCCGACGAGAACAAACAGGCTGCCCGTGATCCACAGCCACGCAATCCCGTCGGCCCAAGTGAGGGTGGATTGATGATCGGTTTGATGGGCGAGTTCGGTCGATGCGGGGTTCGAGGTGCGTCGACTCATCGCCGAAATCGGTTGCGGGGTGGTCGACGGCAGTGCGTCGACCAAAGCCGTTGGAGTGAGCATTCTCATCAAGCTGACGGGGGTCTCAATTACCGGAGGGACGAGACACTTGACGGAAAAGAGCACCCAGAGAAGCAGCATCAAATGGGGGCGTCGTTTCACAAACGCGAGCCGGCTGATCGCATAGACGATGACAAATGCGATGGTGACCTGCCAAAGATGGGTGATCGCAAGCGACAAAAATCTCTCATTCATCCTCAGCGTCTCCCGAGTTCCCATCGGCTTGATCAACGATTCTGCGAAGCTCCGCGAGCTCCGAGTCGCTGATGCCGCGTTCGCTGATCAGGTGCCGAAATAGCGAAACCGTCTTGCCATCGAAGAACTGCTTCATCATCTCGTCCAGGGTTTGACCGATGACTTTTTCGGGACGGATCTTGGGGCTGTAAACGTTGTTCCGGCCGACACGTTTGGCTTTGACGTATCCCTTGGCCTCCAACCGCCGAATGTAGGACTGGACGGTGGCGTATTCCATTGAGTCCGTTTGGGTGACTTCGGCGTGAAGTTCACCCAGCGAGGCGGACTTGAGACGCCAAAGTGCGCTCGCGACGACCATTTCGCCTTTCGACAGTGCGGCGGGTTTTCGTGGCATGCGTGGTCCTGCGGGGGAAACGTCGGGCGACCGATCGCGGCGTTGACGAGTCGAGATGGAATCGGCAGCGGATGGTTCGTCCGCGGCTCTTCGCGATCACACGCACAGAATAAGCACAAATGTACTTTTTCGCAAATCGGAACGATTTCGGCCAGGTTTGTCTTGGCACCGGCGACTCAATGAGTACGTTTGTGCGTATCGAGAAAGTACAAACGTACGTATTTGGAGTCAGTCATGCATTTTCAATTGCGGTCTTTCGTCCGCTTGTTTTGTTTCGCCATGTTGTTGGTTGGTTCGGCGAGTGAAGTTCGCGGCCAAAACGATTTCCTGGTAAGCGCGTCACAGAGAGATACGATCGAGCGATTCGATGCGTCGACGGGGGAATCGCTTGGTTCGTTCGTGACGCCCGGCTCCGGCGGACTCGACAACCCCGGAGCCGTGGCGGTTGGACCAGATGGACACGTCTATGTGACGAGCGCGCTCACCGGTCAGATCCTTCGCTATGACGGACAGTCGGGTGACTTTTTGGACGTGTTTGCATCGGGAAACGGATTGGTCGCGACAAATAACTTGAGGTTCTTTGGGGAACACTTGTATGTCGGTCAATTCGCAGGCGGCACGAATGGCTTGATCAAGCGTTTTGACGCGGAGACGGGCAGCTTCATCGACAACTTCATTGCCTCGGAGTGGGTGGATGGATTTGAGTTTGGTCCGGACTCGATTTACGTCAGCAACTACTTCGGCGGCGTGGGGCGATACGATCTGGAGACGGGTGCGTTTGTCGAGCCATTCGCCACGCCCGGTGAAGGGGGTCTTGGAAACCCGACCGCGATCTTGAGGTTGGACAACGGTGACTTGCTGATCGGTAGCGATCGCACCGACTCGATCAAACGGTTTTCGGCCAGTGGCGACTACATCGGTGAGGCCATCGAGTCGCTGGTGAATCCCGAAGGGTTGGTGTTCGGACCGGGTGGCAATTTGTATGCCGGCAGTTACTCCGAGGGGTTTATCAACGAGTATGACGGCGAAGACTTTTCATTCATCTCGCGGTTCGCGGATACCGGCGGCGCGACGAATTTCTTTACGTTTCGGCCGACCGCGATCCCCGAACCCACCACAGCGATGCCGCTGTTGCTTTGTATGACGGCGGCCGTGTTGCGACGACGTCGGTAGGTTCTCCGGCTGTCCCACCATGCCGGCTCGTGATAAATGCGGGTCCTCCGTGTTTCTTGCTCCAGTGCTTTGTTAAGTTGATGGTTTGCTCGCCGAGGAGTGAGCGATCGACTGGATATGACACGGGACGACGAAGTGAACGCACGCCGGAAACCAACTCCCACCGACCGAGACCCGAGATCACTGCGTTCCCATCGCTGGTTTGGGCCGGATGACATGCGATCGTTCGGGCATCGATCGCGTCTGAAAGGCATGGGATTTGACGATGTGGACTATCGGGATCGCCCGGTCGTCGCGATTTTGAACACTTGGAGTGAGATGAATACGTGCCACTCGCACTTCCGCGATCGCGCGGAGGCGGTGCGGCGTGGCATCTTGCAGTCCGGTGGGTTCCCGGTCGAAATCCCCGTGATGTCGCTCGGCGAGATGATGATGAAGCCGACAACGATGCTTTATCGCAATCTTCTAGCGATGGAAGTCGAAGAGGTATTGCGTTGTCATCCGGTGGACGCGGCCGTACTGATGGGTGGCTGTGATAAAACCGTGCCCGCGCTGTTGATGGGCGCAATCAGCGCCGACATTCCCTCCATCTTCCTGCCCGCCGGTCCGATGCTCAAAGCGCGGTGGAAGAGCGAGACGCTGGGCAGCGGCAGCGACGTTTGGAAGTACTGGGACGAACGCGTGGCCGGGAATCTTTGTGATCGAGATTGGAAAGGCATTGAGGATTGCATCGCGCGCTCGGCGGGAACTTGCATGACGATGGGAACCGCCAGCACGATGGCGTGCGTGACCGAGGCAATGGGCATGTCGCTGCCTCATGCAGCGTGTATCCCCGCGGTCGTTGCCGAGCATGCTCGGTTGGCAACACAAACGGGACGCCGGGCGGTCGAACTGGCGTGGGAAGATCTTCGTCCGAGCAAGTTGTTGAATGAAGCCTCCGTGGTCAATGGAGTACGAACGTCGCTGGCGATCGGAGGCAGCACCAATGCGATCGTCCACTTGATCGCGATCGCGGGACGGTTGGGGGTGAAGCTTTCCCTGGATCGCTTTGATGAGCTTTCACGCACCACACCGGTACTGGGTGATTTGCGTCCGGCCGGAAAGTATCTGATGGAAGACTTTTACAACGCGGGAGGATTGCCGGCGCTGTTGTCTCGGATGTCCGATCTGCTTGATCTTGGTTGCTCGACGGTCAGTGGCTCAACACTTGGGGAGCAAGTTGCGGACGCCGAAGTCATCGATGATTCGGTTATCCGTCCGCGTGACGAACCGTTGTCTCCGGTTGGTGGGACCTGTGTCTTACGTGGCAACTTGGCTCCATCGGGCTGCGTGATCAAGTCGATCGCGGCGGACCCGAAACTGTTGCGACATCGCGGCCCCGCCGTGGTATTTGATAATTATCCCGAGTTGAAGAAGTCGCTGAACGATCCCGAACGCACGATCACGGCGAAGAGCGTGATGATCTTGCGTAACGCCGGGCCGCTTGGTGCGCCCGGTTTTCCGGAGTGGGGCATGCTGCCGCTACCGAAGAAACTGTTGCAGGAAGGCGTCCGCGACATGGTGCGTATCAGCGACGCGAGAATGAGTGGGACGAGTTACGGAACCTGTGTTTTGCATCTCGCGCCCGAGAGTGCGGCGGGCGGACCTTTGGCACTGGTGGAGTCGGGCGACGAAATTGAGATCGACGTCGAGTCGCGAACGATTCACTGGCACGTCAGTGACGACGAAATCGAGCGTCGGCGTGCGGCGAAGCCGACCGAGCACCCGATTCCACCACGTGGCTACGGACGACTTTATGCGAAGCACGTGACGCAGGCCGATCGCGGCTGCGACTTCGATTTTCTCGAAGGACGCTCACCCGGTGAAGAGCCGGGGATTCATTGAGTCTCTCTAGGGTTTTTGCTCGAGGTGAATTTCGTTTGTTACTTGTTCGAAGCTCGTGCACGGTAGCCCTCTTTGACGCTTTAGCGCGTCGTTTCTCCCGGGGGGAGAAAGTTGGGTTGCGATCAGAGTGGGCTCAATCGCGTTTGGTCAGAGCCATGTCGCCGCCACCTGACAAAGGGCGTATCACAACGGTATCGGAATCAGCGGATACGATTTGAAAACACTCCGGTGGCGTTTCTTCGGAGAGACCTTCCTCGATCGCCTCGCGCGTGATGAGTTCGGTAAAGGATTCGAACTCCTCGAGTGTTGCCGATACAGTTGTCCAACACGTTTGGTCCTCTTCGACTGTCCAGGTGCCAGACTCGGCCGTACGTTGGATGTAGAACGGTTCGTCGGTGTCGCCGTTCAAGAGTTTGGTCCGCGCGTCGTTGGTGAACGTTCCGTCGGACTTGAACTCATAGTCGCTTTCGAGTGTGACGTTGTGTCCATTTTCGAGCGTCATCTGCGATACTAACTTCCATTTTCCGACCAGACGCGTGTCGCTTTGTGCAACGCCATCCGTGGTGGGATCATCGGTGCCTTCAGAACACCCGCAGCAAAGAACAACGAACAAGAGAGCCAGCAAGCCAAGCGGGCGCCCTGATGAGATTACAGAATTCATCGAGCAAAGACCGGTGTTGGGAGAAAGGAGTGCAAGGGGAAATCGATGCATGTCCGGCCGCTATGTTACCAAGTTGGCCTAGAACATGGCTTCATCGGAAACGTCCGGCATCCGCTGCTCAACCATCTCGCGCACTTCGGCGTTGATTTGTGCCCGCAGTTGCCAGCGACGCCACCAGCCGGCGTCCTTCCACTCGTCCGCGTATTTCGCGTTCACTTCCTGTCGTGCTTCTCGTTTCAAGCCCTCGACCAAATTGTCGTAGCCCCCTTCGACGATGGAGGACGTGCGGTTTTTGCTTGTCTTCACGTCAGGAGCTAGCTGGCTGTGCTCATCGCTTCGAGCTGAACGGTGGCTCGGCCTTGTTCTTTCTCCAAGTACGCTCGACCGAACTTCACGTTGACGTGGTCCCAAGGCAGTTTGTCCATCAATGCGTAGGGTTCATGGACTTGTTGCTGGACGTCGATGCCGGCGTCTTCGATGGCTTGCCACCAGCGTTTGGGATCGAGGAACTCGGTCCAGCCATCCATTCGCGCGCCGCGTTCCCATGCGAGGCGAATGGCTTTTCCGGTCCTGCGATCTCCGCGACTGAGGACGCCTTCGAGCAGGCTGGTTTCGACGTTGTGACACTTGATGTTCACGCTTCGAATCCGTCGGCGATTCCACATGTGCTTGTGTGCCCAATGGAAATACTCGCGTGACTGCATCGGGTTCCACTGGTAGGGCGTGTGAGCCTTGGGAACAAAGTTGGAGACGCTGGCGGTGACGCGGGCGTAACGTCCTCGGACTTCTTTGCCGACGGTCGCGATTTCTTCGGCCAAATCCACAATGCCGTCCAGGTCGACTTCGCGTTCACCGGGCAAGCCACACATGAAGTAGAGTTTGACGCTATCGAAGCCGTTTTGAAACGCGTTTCGACAGCCTTCGACGAGGTCGCTGTTTTTGATCTTCTTGCGGATTTGTTCGCGCATGTCATCGCGGGCGACTTCCGGTGCCAGCGTCAACGAACTCCGCCGGTCGGTGCCGATCAGCTGCGGTAGCGTTCGGAGTTGATCGTTCACTCGCAAGCTGGGCACGCTGATGTTGACGCCGATCGGCTTGAAGACTTCGTGCAGTCGTTTGACGAGTGGTTCGAAGTGCGGGTAATCGCTGCTGGAGAGTGAGAGAATGCTGATCTCGTTGTGGCCGGTGTTCAAATAGCTTTCCCAAGCCGCGTCGACGATCGTTTCGACTTCACGGATTCGCAGTGGTCGCTTGATAACCGTGCTCTGGCAAAACCGACACAGGTGAGGACAGCCGCGCATGATCTCCAGTGCGATGCGGTCGTGAACGCAATCGATGTACGGCACGATGGGGCTGGTGGGCATGGGGATGCCATCCAGGTCGCTGATGACGCTGGGCGCGAAGGTCGTGGGAACATCGTCGCGCGTTCGTTCCAGTGACGCGATGCGGCCGTCTTTGTAGACCGGTTCGTAAAACCGTGGCACGTAGGCATAGTCGAGTGAACGCGCGAGTTCGGCGACGGCGTCGGCACGTTGTTGCCGGCCTGCGTCTCCGTCGGCGAACGAGCCATCTTCTCGTCGATACTTTTCTTTGAGGCGGATCCAGTGATCGCAAATTTCGGGAAGTGCCGGTTCACCGTCCCCAGTCACCATGACGTCAAAGTACTCGGCCATCGGTTCGGGGTTTTGACAACACGGCCCGCCGGCAACCAACAACGGATCGGCCATGGTTCGCTCGACGGATTCCAGCGCGACTCCGCCGAGATCAATCATCGTCAACACATTGGGCGAACTGATTTCGTACTGAAGACTCAGGCCGACGACGTCAAAGTCGCGTAGCGCCGTAAAGGTCTCCAGGGAATAAAGCGGAATGTCGTGTTCGCGAAGTTTGGCTTCCATGTCCGGCCACGGTGTGAAGACGCGTTCGGCGCACCAGTCTTCGCGGCGGTTCATCAGCGAATAAAGTACTTGCAGCCCATGATGGCTCATTCCGATCGTGTAGGCATCGGGAAAGCCGATCGCAAGCTTTCCGCGAAGCTCGCGATGGTCCTTGACGACGATGTTGCGTTCTCCACCGACGTACTGTGCGGGAGTCTGAACGTGAGGCCAGACGCGGGATTCGAGCAGCTTGCGTCGTGTTTGGTCAATCATTCGGGAGATTACATCGCGCGGAAGAGACGGAAGTGAGCCCAAAGTGTGGCTTCAATGGGGGTGGAATGGCAAGTTGAATCGATCGGGAAACTCGTCGCAGGGAGCAACAAAGCTGCGGGATGCCTGGTGTAGTCGAATCCTTGCGGGTGCAATACAGTTGAAGGACGCCGAGATTTACCTACTTGTCGCGAACTTAGCGTAAGTCGAGGACTCGGGAGCGATAGGCGGCAGTTTGCAGCAACTCAACAAAGGTGCGATTCGGTGAGTGATTTTGAATCCGTCGGAAAAGTGGATGACTTCGAAGTGGGACGTGGAAAGGCTGTTCCGGTCGACGGCCGAATGGTCGCGGTGTTTCGGAACGAGGACGGCAGTTGGAACGCGATCGATGATCTTTGTCCCCACATGGGAGCCTCGTTGGCCGAGGGCTTTGTCGAAGACAAAACGGTGACGTGCCCGTGGCACGCGTGGCGATTCTGTGTGAACGACGGAACCTGGGAAGACAACCCACGTGTGAAGGTCGATTGTTTTGAAGTCAACGTCGAAGGCGACGAGGTCTTCGTGCGTGAGGCGGAAGCCCAGCCGGAAGAGAACTAGACGCTGACGCGACGACCGCTGGTCGTGATTCGGCAGCGATGGCCGCCTTTCGGGTAAACTGTTAGCTCCTGCTCGGATCTCCGTCGTCTTGTCTTCCGGAGAAGCATTCCATGGTCGACTTAATTCTCGCCAGCCTTGGAATGTCGTTTCTTTGCGGGCTGACAGGCTGGGGCGCCCGTCGGTTGTTACACAAGCGATCCGGGTTGGCGAGTCCGTTGTTGTGTTTGGCCGTGATCCTCGCTGCGGGTTGCGTCTATTTCACCAATGGCTGGCTCTCCTGGGCTCGGTTCGTTCCTTTGACGGCTGCCATCGTTTGGACCAATCTTGCACCGGTCTTCCTGTCGGTTGCTGCCGCTGCAGCGATTGTCATTCCGGAGCGTCCGGCATGGCGACGTTGCTTGCTCTCATTGGTTCTGATCGGATTTGCAGTTGGGACGCTCTTGCAACCGATCATGCAACCTTTTTTGCGACCGGTTCGTCGCCACCCCAGCACGGTCTGGCTGGACAATGAGGTCTGCCAGCAGAGCAGTCGTGTGACTTGCAGTCCGGCTGCGGCAGCCACCTTACTGAGGGCCGCCGAGATCCATGTCGAGGAGCACCAGTTGATTGACTGGTGTTTGACGGATTCACTTGGCACGACGTCGTTGGGGCTTTGGCGCGGGCTCAAGAAGGCAACCAGCGATACGCCTTGGCGTCCCGAGGTCATTGACATCACGCTTGACGAACTCCTATCACGCGATCGCGAGGCGGAGATTTTTCCCCGCTTGATTCTGGTCGGTTTTCCACGCTTTGGCAGTGTTGCTTCGCCCGAAGTGGAAGCACGTTACACTGAGGAGTATGGTTGGCCTCGTGGGTTTCGGCATAGTGTTGTGTTGTTTGGCCCTTCAGACGGGGGCGGTGTCGATGTCGGTGATCCTTCGATCGGGCGGGAGCGTTGGGCGGAACAAGATCTCAGAATACTGTGGCGTGGAGAAGCGGTGCGATTGGTGCGAAGCGAGTCATGAGGCTCGCCGGATGGGTGATGCTGTTTGGCGGAATACTCGCACTCGGCTGCAACTCCGCGTCGACGGAAACCGAGCCCGACGATTCGAAGCCGGCTCAACAGCAACGGCGGACAAGCAAGACACCGCGTCCATCCAAACGAGGCGTTCAAGCCTTCCAGCAGGATTTCTTTGCTGCTCTCGACCGTGGTGATTGGTTGGCCGCCGAGACCTCGAGTCGTGAACTAATCGATGCCCATCCGGAACGTCCCGAAGGGCACAGGCAACTCGCCCAGTTGCTGTCGTCCCAGGGACGTCGACAAGAATCCAGTCAACACGTGCGACAGTTGCTGCGTCGAGGCCAAGCCAACCAACGCGAGTTGCTGAGTTTGGTGGATGTTGCCGGTCCGTTTCAAATTGTCTCGTTCGAAGAATGGACGGCAAAGAAACCGCCGGGCTTGTTTCGCCTCGGCGACGCACGGCTGGCGTATCTCGCCGATCGAAAGACGGACGAGGCCTTTCGGATGCTTGAAGAATTGCGTGTCCAGTTCCCGGCCCAGCCGGATGTCGAAGCGTTCTATGGACGGATGCTGGCGGAAACGGGGCGCGACGACTTGTTTGTCCGCTGGGCGGATGGCCTTGCCGTGAACTTGGAAGACCAAGCTGAGTACTGGTTGGCACGCGGGATTTACTTTCAAAACCAGCAGCGCGAGGACGCTTGTGTCTCCGCCCTGGTGCGGGCCCTCAAGATCGACCCGACGCTCCGAGCCGCGATGCGTCGTTTGGCGACAACCTTCTCAAAGAACGATCAAGGCCAACTCGCCGCAGGCGTGCAGCAGTCGCTGGCGAAGCTCGACACGGTGTTCCGGAAGGCCGCTCAAGCCGATGCGCAAGACGCATTCGAAGTCGGCATGTTGCTGGAGTCGATGTTGCGTCTTCGTGAAGCTCTCGGATGGTATCGCTACGCCGGTCGCCTCGGTGGTGAGCTTGGAGCCGAAACGCTTGCGAAACGTGTCGCAACGATCCAGAAATGGGAGTCACAGACGTCACCCGAGAAGCGTTCATTGGCGAGGCTTCGGAAACTGATCGGTTTCGATCCAGAGCGTTTTCCCAAGGCGGACCAGGTTGCCCTGGTCGAGCTCGATAACGCCTCCGAGGAGGATCAATCCGCTGCAACGATTCGGTTCGCGGATGTGGCGTCCGAGGTCGGGATCGAGACTTCGTTTGTGAGCGACTACAACCTCGATAAGGTCGATTTCTTCTTGCACCAAGCCAACGGAGGAGGGCTGGGAGTGATCGACTATGATCGCGATGGTCGCAGTGATTTGGTGGTGATTCAGTCGGGCGGTGATCCCAACATCGCGGGCAGTTCCGCACCCAATGAACTGTATCGACACTTCGAATCAATGTTCTTCGAGTCCGTCGGTGAGGCGGCCGGATGCGATCACCGTGGCTATGGCCAAGGCGTCGCGGTTGCGGATGTCAATCAGGATGGTTGGCCGGACGTGTTGGTTGCGAATATTGGTCGCAACCAACTGTTGATCAATCGAGGTGACGGAACGTTCCAAGACGCGACTCAGGCCTGGTTGCCGGCCGGCAACGCTTGGACAAGCAGCATCGGGGTTGGCGATCTTGACGGCGACGCGTTACCGGATCTGATTGAAGCAAACTACGTCGATGACCCGGAGGTTTTCCAGAAGAAGTGTGAAGGCGAAGTGCTGGAATGTGTTCCACAAACCTTTGACGCTGCCAGAGATCGGTTTTTAAAACTGTTGCCGACGGGCGGTTTCACCCTCGAACACGAGATGCTGCAAGCGGAGGTGAAGCCAAATTATGGGTTCGGGATCATCGTGACGGATTTCAACGGCGACGGCCGAAACGAAGTCTTCATCGGTAACGACGGAGACCTGAATCACTATTGGCAAGCATCCGTCGATGGAACCGGACTTGTCGAGGTCGCCAGCGTACTTGGCAACGCAATTGGTGCCTTTGGTCTCAGCGAAGCGTGCATGGGCGTTTCCTCGGGAGACTTCAATCGTGACGGTAGGTGCGACCTCGCGGTGACGAATTTTTATCGTGAACCGATGAATCTCTTCATGCAAACTTCGGGCGGTTCGTTCGTGGACGAAGCGATGAGGTTAGGCCTGGATGTTCCCAGTCGGATGCTTTTGGGCTTTGGATGTCAGTCGTCGGATTTCGACAATGATGGGTGGCTGGATTTGACGGTGCTGAACGGACACCTTTACGACTTTCGGCAGAATGAGATCCCGTTTCGAATGCCGCCTCAGTTCTTCCGTGGTTCACGCACTGGCTTTGAAGTGCTTGAGATGAGTTCGCCCTTCTTTCAGGAAAAACGACTCGGCCGCACGTTGGCCGTCGCGGACCTCGATGGTGACGGGCGAGTTGATCAGATCGCCAATCACTTGGATGCCCCGGTGTCGATTCTGCGAAACGAATCCGAGAGCGGCAATTGGATCGGAATGGATCTGGTCGGCCGCATCAGTGACCGCGATGGCACCGGCGCGAGGGTCTTGATCGAGTGTGGCGAAGAATCGTATTGGCGATGGCAGACCGGTGGCGATGGTTACATGTGTTCCAACCAGTCGATGATTCACTGCGGTATCGGGCAGGCAGCGTCCGTGGACCGGGTCACGGTTTTCTGGCCCAGTGGCGAGCAAACCACGGTCAACTCACCGGGCATCAACCGCGTTCATCGCCTTTTCGAATAGACGCATCGCGGGACTCAGCGAACTCGGACGAGCTTCATCAGTCGGCCGCTGATGTTCCAGTCTTGCACGTAGAGATTGCCATCGGCATCCCATGCCGAGCCGTGAGTGCCGCTGAAGATGCCTTCGATCCACTCTTCTTGTGGCACACGAAAGCCTCGCTTTTTCGGATTCGGGTTGTGACCAAGAACAGCGATGATCGTGTTCGTCTTGTCCAAGATCACCAGGCGGCCTTGCAAGTCGGGCACGGAGACGAAGTCGCCTTGGATTGAAACGGACGTCGGCATGCCCAGTCCGGTCACGACTTCCTCGAGAAACTCACCCTCGGTGGTGTAGTGAACCAGGCGCCCCTTCGGTTTGTGGTTGCGGTCGCAGATCAGCAGTCGTGGAGGGTCGTACCGTTTGTCAACTGTCATTCCGTGTGCGGTATTGAACTGCTTCAGTTCATTTCCTTTCTCGCCAAAGTGGCTCAAATAGTTTCCGTCTGCGTCGTACCGAAAGATGTGATTGCTTGCGTAACCGTTGGACAAAAAGATGTCGCCGTTATCAAGCACCGTAATTGCGGTGGGGCTGAATTTGATTTTCCCCAGCCCGGATGCTTCGGGGTACTTCAGCTGCAACACGATTTCACCGCTGTGGGCGTTGAACTTGATTCCTTCGCCGGCTTGGTTGCGAGCTCCGTAGATGAATTCAGATTCACCCTCGGAGCGGATTTCCATGTCATGGATGTTGCTGTACTCCTTCCCCAGGTAAGACTGCACCACTTCGCCTTCGGGAGTGAAAACGAACACACCTTGCTGGGCGCTGGTGTAGATCAATCCTTTCGAGTCAATCACGACCCCGCCATGGGTGGAGCCGAGCGGCGTATTACCATCGGGGCGGAGCCCCCAGCCCGGGACGGTGTCAAACGTCATCTCGCCGCAACCCATTCGGACGAGCTGCACATCGGACTTGGTTTGTGCAAAGGTGGGCGAAGCGAGGAGGACAGAGACGGCAAACGCGAAGAAGATGCGATGTTGCATGGGAGGGTGTTGAAAACATGGGTGGGGAATGGAAGATCACCATCGTAGACGGTGACGCAGTCCCCGGGTAGCGTTTTCGACTTCAGCGTCGACGCCGCCGCGAAACCAATCCCGCCGAGACGAGGCCCAGCATGGCGAGGCTCGACGGCTCGGGAATCGCTGAGATGGAGATGCTTTCGAATGTCGATCCGCCTCCCGCTCGCCAGTCGAGGTCCACACCGGTGTTGCCTGCACGCTCGAAGTAAACCAGCTCGAAATCGTATTGGCCCGCGGTGCTGAATTCGAAATCGAGGTCCGTGTTCTGGAACCCTCGCACGTTATGAGAACCGAGAACCTGCGTGCCAATCATGAGCCGAAACCCGTCGTCAGAACCCACTCGAAACGTCACATCGATGCCAGAATCCGATGTGTCGTTGTCATGCGTTTCGTCGACGTCTAGCGTGCCTGAAAAGACGAACACGCTGTTGGTGAGTTGGCTGTAAAGGCTGTCGGTCAAGCTCATGCCGGACCGAGCCTGGATTCCGTACGCGTTCGTGCCCAGGAAGTCGACGAGCGAGGTGCTACCGGTTGAAACGGTGTTCACACTGCCGGCCGGGTAATCGATGTCGATCACACCAAACCGTGCGTCGCCGATCCGGCCGTCAACTGCGTTGAGTGCATCATCGATGGTGTTCAGCGTCCCGAAGCTTGCGTCGCGATGCCAAGTTCCGGTTAATCCGACAAATTCCGCTCGGCAATTCGCTGCACTGAATCCAACTGAAGTGGTAAACAGTGCCAGTAGAAAATGAAGACGTGACATCAATTCGTAGACGTGAAAATCAAGAGGCGAAAATCACGGGTGGACCTGTTCCCAAAAGGAACGACCGCTGAGGTGCTGTTCCAAATCCCCCGCAGGCAACCGTAGCTCGCGTTTTGAGGGTTTGCGGACAGTCAAAGACTTTTTCAGAATCCGGTCCGGCTATATTGCCGCTTGCGATTTTCTCTCTTCCGATCCCGCCTGCCAAAGTCCCGCCATGAATCCACGCCACAGTTGTCTTTCCTCGCTGCTGCTTGCATTTGCCGTGCACTTTGGCCTGGGGGCTCCATTCGCTTCGGTCGTTGCAGCGGAACGCGTCAACGTTTTGATGATCGCGGTGGATGACCTGAGGCCCGAGCTCGGATGCTATGGCAAGGATTACATGTCGACGCCGAACATTGATGCGTTGGCCGCCCGAGGAATTCGATTCGACCGAGCGTACTGCCAAGTCGCTGTGTGTGGGGCGTCGCGAGCGAGTTTGCTGAGTGGTTGTCGGCCCGAGACGACGGACTGCTGGGACTACAAGACACTTCTGCGAAGCAAGATGCCGAACGTCGTCACTCTGCCACAACACTTCCGAAACAATGGCTATGAAACGACCTTCATCGGCAAGGTGTACCATTCGCCTACGGATGATCCACAGGGCTGGAGTGCTCGCCCTGAGCAACTCGCGCCGAAGGAACGTGGCAAAGGAAAAGGCTATCTGCTTACAAGCGCAACGAAACGCGTCCCTCACCCGACGAACAAGAAACTGAAGCACGGCCCCTCGACGGAGAATGGGGGCGATGTGCCGGATTCAGCCTACGTGGACGGGCACAACGCTGATCGAGCGGTGTCAATGTTGGAGCAATTGTCGGAGGGTGATAAACCCTTCTTTTTCGCCGTCGGGTTTTCCAAGCCTCACTTGCCCTTCAACGCGCCGGCAAGATATTGGGATCTGTACTCACGTGATGAAATCGAAATACCCTCGCGGGAGGATGTCGTCGATGGAGTGCCCTACGCAAAATCCGGTTGGGGCGAGCTGAAAAATTACCCCGACATTCCACGCGACGTCGACTTTTTGGACGATGCCAAAACACGCGAACTGATTCACGGCTACCGAGCGGCGACCAGCTACATGGACGCGCAGGTGGGGCGAGTCTTAGCGACGCTCGATCGATTGAAGATCCGCGACAACACGATCGTCGTGTTGTGGGGAGACCACGGTTGGTATGTCGGCGACTTCGGGGACTGGTGCAAGCACACGAATTACGAGATCGCGACGCGGGTTCCGCTGATCGTCTCGTTGCCGCCAAGGTTTGAAATCGGAAATGAAGCTTCCAGCGAAGCGCTCACTGAGTTCGTCGATCTTTACCCGACACTTTGCGAGCTGACTGGCCTTGTCACCCCGGAGCATTGCCAGGGGACAAGTTTCGCGCCGGTACTCAAATCTCCGTCTCGCCCATGGAAGGAGGCTGCGTTTAGTCAGTACAAAAAGAGCAATCGACGGCAACGGCTTTTGGGAACCAGCCTGCGAACGGCACGCTATCGCTATACCGAGTGGCGGGATCAGAAAACCGGCGAGCTGGATGCAACGGAGCTGATCGACTTTGACGTTGATCCCGCCGCAACACGCAACGTCGCGGCGGATCCGAATTACGCCTCGATCCTCCCGAGGCTCGCGGAACTCTGCAAACAGTCAGGAACGGGGATCAAGCCTTAGGCCGCTGGGGACACTCACGCGTCCGCTTGGCTGGCGACGGACAGGCTCGGATCGCCCATGGACGACGTGGTGGGCGTACCGTGTTGGGGGGCAACTTGGTTGACAGGTAGCTCGCCACGGACGATTCGAACGTCACGTGGAGCTTCGATGCCAATGGCGACGCGGTTGCCGGAGATTCGGTTGATCGTCAGAACAACGTCGTCACCGATCATCAACTTTTCGCCCATCTTTCGACTGAGAACCAACATAGCATCACTTCCTTGATGTTTGAGTCTTCGAATAATTCAGTTCGAGACTCGGGTGGTACAAAATTCATGCCAAAAATCATTTCGACGCCGAAATTTTATTGGCCTCCGTAAAACTTGAGCGATTTCAGCCAAAAACGCCGGATTTCCGCTGCAGGGTGATTTCTTATTCCGGTGCGCAAGGAATTGCGTGTCGAAATTGAGATTTCATCCTGCTATCGGTGTCACATATTGAGACAAACGGCGGGTCGTTTCCATCACTCTTGTCTGACCCAGTTATCTGCGGGTGCATTGACACGGCTGGTCCCCGGGGCGGGTCAGTCGACCGATAACGTGCCGATGCTATACTCCAATTACTGCTGGTGGGCCGGGCTGACCGGCCTTTTGAAAGGGTCTGATGAAACGAACGATGCACCTAGACGATCTATTGAAGGACTGGGAGTTTGATCCCCACACGCTGAATGTCCGTATGGTCAAAGGAAACGATGGCCGTGACGTGATTCAGATGCGTGTCGACATGGGGGTCCTTCAATTGGAAACGACCGGCCGCCCGGATGGGACGGTCAACCTGGGGCACCCTTCTTATCTGGAATTCTTGCAGGAAGCCGCGTTGGAGAACGCCGAGCTGGAGCTGGATGAAGACCAGTGCATGGAGGTCGACCGCGAATTCATGCAGTTTTACCACCGGCGGATTTGTTGGCTGCGACTGCAGTATTACAACCGAGCCGTGATGGACGCGGATCATACGCTTCGCCTGATGGATTTGAGTGAACGTCTGAGTCCGGATGAGGAGTGGACGCGGTCGCACGAGCAATATCGCCCGTTTGTCCTCTTTCATCGCACTCAAGCCGCCGCCCTCGGTGCCCTTGAAGAGGAGGAGTCCGGCGAGGACGCGGTCCAAGCAATCAACTCGGGCTTGGAGACGATTCGTGAATTTTTCGTCAAGCACGAAGCCGAAGACCACTTTGACGAAGACGAACTCGTGGTCCGGCTTGTGGAACTTCGCGAAACCCTTCGTAGCGAATACGAGGTCGGCCAAACGTTGCGAGAAAAACTGTCCGCTGCGGTCGAACAGGAGCAGTACGAACTGGCCGCCAAGCTACGCGACGAACTGAATCGCCGCGAGCTTGACTGAGCCTGCTTCGTTTACCGTTTGCTTGCTTGGCAGCTTGCGAACGGATTTCAAACGGCCGCTTGAAAGGAATCCATTTCCTTGGCGAGTCGCTTTCGAGCCACGTGTAGGCGTCGCTTGATCGTTCCGATCGGAGCGCCAAACTCGTTGCTCATTTCGATCAGCGTGCGTCCGTTCAAGTAAAACGCGGTTAGCGTTTCTTGATCCAGAGCACACAGACGATCGATGCTGTCACGGACGGCCGCGGCTTGCTCACGCGATTCAACGACATCCTGTGGCGCCCCTTCGGTCACGCAAGTCGCTTCGAGGGTTTCGGGGTCGCACGCGACCGCGCCTCGATGACGGGTGATTCGATTGATCGCCATGCGATGCACGATCTGACGCAGCCATCCGCCGAATGCTTCTGGCACTCGCAGTTGGTTGATCTTCTGCATCGCTTGGATGAAGACGTCTTGCGCCAGCTCGTCCGCTTCTTCGGCGTTGCGGACACGGCTCATCGCGCCGGCCACCACCGCCGCTCGGTAACGTCCGAACAGTTCGCCGAAAGCATCGCGGTCACCACCTTGTGCGGCAACAACCAGCTCGGCGACGGTGCAGTCTTGGTAATCAGTTACGGTGTTGATGTTCTTGTTCATCGCTTGGTTCCCTCCCGGCGGGCGTACGTCCGGTCGGCTCCTTGGGCCGCACCGGGGAACGTGCCCACGGATTCGGTAGCGTGTCTTGCAAACGACGCCGTTCACTCGGCAGGATCGATTGCGGGGATGTGTATCGGTGCGAACGCCGAAGAGAGCTGCGAGGAGCAGGACGCTTCGGCTGGGCGATGACTTGGAACGGATCCTCAAAGATTCGCGAACATCGGATCGATGTTGCGTGCCGCATCCACTGGGAATGCACTGGCAGGAGAACTCGTTCAGGTCATCAACACGTCGAGCTGAACAGCGACGGATGGATCATCCATGCGCGGGGTTCATTGCGACGGTTCGAGCAACCAGTTGAAATTGAGTCGGGCGGGCGAGAGGCGGTTTACACGCTTGTCTTGCTCGCCGACCAAGTTCAGGAGCTTATGCTCCAGGTTGCCCTATCGCGGTCGTGCCGCAGGGATCTGTCTTGCGACGGCAAATCACGGCGTAGCCGTTTCAATTTGCCGTCCGCTTTGCCAAATTTCGGCAAAGCGACAAACCCTGGGCGTCCGGAGGAGGCCGAATTCACCGGGGGTGAACTCGGCATGCGTTCCTCTTGCCATTCATTGGGCATGAGGAGCACACAACTGCCTAATCCGGGCGATACACACGCCAGATAGAGATGGAGGTCTGTTCCGGCGTGCAGCAAAGCATCGACGCGATTGATCGCACGGGTACCTGTTTGAATCAGGTGACGTGTGACAGCGGCGGTGACTTGTTGAATACGCATCTCAGACCTCCCGGGCACCGTTTGGTGCGGCGCGCGAGTCAAGAAAATGAAATTTCAATGTGTCGGTTGACCCCAATCAAACACGGGCAAATGACGCCAGTGAGTGACCTCGTTGCGGTATGCTACCGCGGTGGGTTCCAACACCCTGCGATAACCGTAACGCAGGGTCCGTTCGAAGGCTAGCGAAAAACGTTTGCCTTCTCTCTGATGATCGTACAGAGGCGAGCGGTTCCTGGAGGTTCGCACCAAAAACAAGAATTCTTTTTTCTTTTCGTTCGAAGGAGCTTTCGGACATGGATGTGCGTGAGGAAAGGTCCTCCGATCGACGGCTTTCGCGGCAAATCGTTTACCAACGCGGGGTGACAACTCCCTGGATTGCGGCCGCACTGGACCTGCTCTTCCCGCCCTCCTGCAGGATCTGCGATGAGCGTATTGTCGCCGACCAATTGTTTTGTTCCACGTGTCATCGCCGACTCACCGTGTGCGAAGATTTGATGAAGCATGCTTGCCGGCGTTGTGGTCGGCCTGGGGCTCGGGCGGCAAATGCTGCCGGTGACCAAGCGTCCAACTCAGGGGATTCGAAATCTGACGAAATGAGCTGCAGCGAATGCAAGGCAGAACGTCTCGAATTTGATGGATGCGTCCCGCTTTGGACCTATGACGGACTTGTCCGCCAAGCAATCGTCTCTGCGAAATATGGCAATCGGGTTGCCTTGGCCGACGCACTGGGAAACTGTTTGGCGGGCCGCTTGGCGATGTCACCCTGGATCGGATGTCCGGATGTCGTGACGGCGATTCCCTCGCATCCGTTTCGACGTGTGCAACGGGGAGATGGGGGAAGCCGGGTTTTGGCGGAGGCGGTCGCCGGCCGTCTGAAGCGACTGCCAAGCGTTTCCGGCACTGATTCGTCGTACCGCAAACTCAGCTACCGTGATCTGATTTCTTCCGCCCGCCGTGTCAAGAAACAGGCGTGGCTGGGCGAAAAGGAACGCAGGGAGAATGTCAAAGGTGCTTTTCGCCTCCGCCGAGGATTGGTCGGCGGAGTTGCGAGTGCCAAGCCACTTGCGAACCGACACATACTGCTCGTGGACGATGTGATGACGACCGGGGCGACGGCAAGCGAGGCGGCCAAGGTTTTGAAGTTGGCGGGGGCCCGCCAGGTCACTGTCGCCGTGGTTGCTCGTGCCACGTAAGGCATGGGCGTCGGGGACTTCCTCGTCCCTGCTACATCGTTCGACTTGCGATTTCGGAGGATATTCCTAACTTGAGGGTTATCCGGGGTGGGTGCGGGCGGCATTCGTATCGAGAGGGCTTCGCCGTGACTCGAAGGTGCTGTACCTCAAGGGTATCGTACAGTTGTAGATGAATGATGGAGAACGCTCGCTGCGGAAGCGTGTGGCAGAGAAACCAACCAGATAAAACCGACCGTGAACGATTCATCCAAACCCAATCGCACCCCCAGTTTTCGGAGCATCGTGTTCCGTGGTTTGGGAGTCGTCTTGCCCCCGCTTTTGACGCTGGTGCTGCTGATTTGGGCTTGGACCACGATTGAAAAAAATGTGCTTCGTCCACTCGAGTGGGTCGTTCGCAGCGGTATCGTCTTCTACTACGAGAATACCGGTGAAGGAACGCTCGATGAGGTTCCGCCGAAGTCGACGGCCTGGGAAGGAGGCGGTTTCACCTATGAAGGGACCATCTACGTCCCCGGTCCGAATAAGCGGAAGTTCTTGCCCGAATACGTCGTCGACGCGGTCGAAGAAAACGCAGGGTACTTCTCAGATGACGCCCCAGAACTGGTCTCCGCGAATGCGTATTGGCACCGCTATGTTCAATTCACGTACATGCCGCGACGTTTCGTGGTGCCTGTCTTTCTGATCCTGTTCCTCACGGTGCTGTACTTCGCCGGACGACTTTTCACGTTCGGGATGGGCCGCTGGTTCTTTCGCGGTTTCGATGCTGCGATCCTGCGCATCCCGGTGGTCAACAAGGTCTACGGGAGCGTCAAACAGGTCACGGATTTTGCGTTCAGCGAACGAGAGATCGAGTTCAACAATGTTGTTGCGGTTCAGTACCCCAGTCGTGGCATCTGGTCACTCGGGTTCGTCACGGGCAACAGTGTTCGTCAACTGACCGAGGCGAACGGTGAAGAGATGCTGAGCGTCCTCATGCCGACCAGCCCGATGCCAATGACGGGATTCACCGTCACGGTTCGGCGAAGTGAAACGATTGACATCGACATGACGATCGACGAAGCAATCCAGTTCGTCGTCAGTTGTGGCGTGGTCGTTCCGCCTCACCAGCGGGTCGCCGGTGCGGTCGAGTCGGATCAACGCCCGAAAGGCAAGCTGGTCGACGGCGCCGTCGTTTTACCAACGCCCGCGACAAGCGACGCGCCCGGAGATCCTTCGGCGGTCTGACGCTGCTTCTCTCGTAACCAAGGCGACGAGCGTGGTTTCCAATCGCGACCGCAAACGAGCACTGCCGGAGAAGACTTGCATCGTCTGCGGAAGGCCTTTCAAGTGGCGTAAGAAGTGGCAACGAGACTGGGACCAAGTGAAATACTGCAGCGACGCCTGCCGCCGAAAAAACAAGACCGCTCGCGAGGACTAAGCTCTTACCGGAACGCGATGCAGGATGGCTGTCCACGAATAGCGCGAATCAGACGAATGAAGGCAGTGGGTGCTTGGACCGCTACTGGTAACCCATTCGTGTTATTCGCCTGATTCGTGGGCATTTGCTCTCGCCCCGATCAGGCCTATCGATCGGAATAGACCATGATGCTCTCTTCTTTGGTGACCGCGACGTCGGATTGATCGCTGCGGACCACTGCTCGGACCAGGTGTCGTCCCGGCGCGAGGCCCACCGCTTTGACGCGGAACACCATCTCGTCGTTGGCTTTGAGCAAACTCCGGGTTGGGAACATGATCTTGCCACGACCTTGCGGTGTGAAGTCACCCTCTTGAACGAGTTGCAATCCGTCGGGCAGTTGCAAAAGGACTTCGACGTTCGTGTCATCGCGTGAGCCCGAGTTGTTGACGCGGATCTCGTAGATCGTTTGTCCGCCGACTTCGATCGGGTCGGCGCTATCACTAATGGCGAAAGTCAGTTCGGCAAGCGAATCGACGAGCACCTGGTCTTCGATCGAGCTGTTCACGCCCAGGTCCGCGGTCACATTGGTTTGCAGAACGCGCGATCCCTCTTCCACTGGCAAAAGCGTCAGACTGACAGACGCATCCGTTCCGGCGGCCAAGCTTTGCAGTGACCAAAATACAGCGTGACGCGACGGATCGTACTGGCCTTGGTTGTTGGTTTTGACGAAGGTGAAACCTCGGTCGAGTTGTACGCTCATTTCGAGGTTCTGTGCATCCGCGGTTCCCACGTTACCAACCTTGACCTCGTAGGTGGCTTGTCGTTCCAAGTAGCGTCGCTTGGGACCGCTGAGTGCAAGACGCACGTCCGGCGCGACAACTTCCATTGCAACGGTGTGGCTGGTTTCCAAACCGTCATCGGCTTTGACCCGAATCATGTTCTCGACTATCCCGGGTTTGACCGCTTTCATCCGAAGAATCTGACGACGAATTTGTCCCGGTCCGAGAGTGCCAATGACGCTGTCGAGTCTGGCACCTTGAGGATGCTGCAAGGCCGCGGGAACGTCTTCTTGTAAGACGACACCGGTTGCTTCGCCGGTACCCGGGTTACTGACTTCGAGTTCGATCTCGACCTGTTGTCCGATCAAGACGCGTTCGGGGGCACGCTGAACAACCTTTAGCTCTGGACGAGTGCTGACGGTGCGAACCGAGGCGGTCGCTCGGTAGGCGACGGTGGCAACGCTGCCCAATTCGCCTTCCTGTTGCGGCACGAGTTGCAGCGTGATGATGCGTTCTTCGCCCGGTTCCATGTCGCCGAGTTCCCAATAAAGCTCCGGCTGGAACTTCGGGTTCGGGGGCGGTGTGGAGTCCGTCAAAACGGTTCCGGTCGGAACCCGATCAAAGACCTTCACATCGAGTGCTTTGGACGCGCCGACGTTGCGAACCGTGATCACAAAGGAAGCGGGTTTGCCAACCTTCACTTCCGCGGGGGCGCGTTTATCGATGACCACGGATGCGTTCTGCGGCCCATCCAGTCGGTGGTCGCCGGGCGTCGCCATGGACATTCCGGAAGGAGATCCCGAGCTAACTCGTAGATCCTGACCGACGCCATAGTTGCCGGTTTGTTCCGGGGAACTGCGAGGAGCCGGTAAGGCGTCCAGTCGCTGTCGGTTGGAGGCCGGTATCACGACCGAGCGATCTTGGGGCCGAGTGTTCTCTTGAGGAAACCGATTCCCGCGACCAAAACCGTTTGGCGTGGTCGTGTATTCAGGAGCCTGATTCGATGGCAGCGGAGCCGCAAAACCCTGCGAGCCGAAACGGTTCCCGGCAGCAGGCTGGGCCGACTGATTCACGCCGGTGAAACTTGGATTCGGCGCAGGCTGGCCGTAAGCGGGCTGACTGTACCCGGGCTGGCTGTCCGGAGACTGCCCGTAGGGATCGACCGCCGTGTTCGGACCGTAATCGACTGCGGCATCGCCGACGCCTTGGTTGTTGGGAGTGACGGGCGGTTCATAGGCAGGACCGTCGTAGGACATCCCTCCTGTCGGGCCGGTCATCGAGCCGGCGTTGACCCCGCTTTGGTCTTGAACGATCAGCCCTGAGCGTGCGCCGCCCAGTCCTCTGGGGTCGGCTCTGGGGGCGGGGGCTTGCTCGCCGATCCCGACTTGAACGGGTGGGCCGTCATTGAATCGCAGATTGGGAGCCGAACTCGTTTCGGCGTGTGATTGCATTCCATTGCTGGGGGAATCACCGCTGGGCAGCATCGGTAGCTCGCCCCTAAAGCTGGGCGGCGTGTTGGAAGGATTCGCGACAGTGCTATCACCAAATCCGCCAGTGGGCGCATTGCCAGAACCACGTAGATCATTGACCGGGATCGAGTCTGAGCCGATCGGCATCGCGACCGAGGAGGCCGGGGCTTCAGACGCCTCCGCCCCAGTGGCTCCTGGCATCGGCGTATCTGCAAACCGGATGTCCGACATCTGAGCTGAGTTGGTCGATAGCCCCGAGGACGCAGTACTGGAGGGTAGGTCCTGCACGCTTGGCTGGCTCGGCAGACCGATCGTCACCGCAGGACCAGAGTCTGGGTTACTGTTTTCGGAACCGCTTGGCTGTATCGCCTGGAATTGGGGTGCCTCGTCGAAGGTCGGCAGCCGCATCGTCGTCTTTGTGACCGGTTCGGTCGGCGAAGGATCCGTTTCGGTGACCTCGGGGAGCTTCATCCCCGAGTCGGTGTGTTGCACGAGTGCCACGGCTCCAAAATCAGACCGGTTCTCTTGGCTCGCCACAGCACTAATGACACCCGACCCTGACGAGTCCGCAACGGACGCCGAAACCGGATCCGCTGAATTCTGTGAATCAAGTTTCTCCGACAGTCCGATTGGCATCGGCGGTTGATCGGTCGGGAGTTGCTGTTCGGTCCACGCCGAGTCGGTGGCTGCTTGTTGGTCCTTTTGAGCTTGGGCAGCCATGATGGCTCCAAGCAGGATGGTCAAACCACCGGCGGCGAATCGTACGCCAAACGCTTTCATGGGTCACACTTCCGTGAGGGAAAAAGCCGACTGTTCCTTCAGAAAGATCCGGCATAGCAGAAACCGCATCCGCCAGGGAAGTCCTTTTCGGCTTAGCTCGGCTGTCGCTCACGTCCTGTGAAAGTCAAGGGCTTACCCCCTTGGGGGATCGGGCAGAACCCGCCAACTTGCCCAAATTGAAGCGGTTCAGGCGGAAACCGACATCTTGAAACGGCAGGGGGGACACTTTTGTGTGGCGGGGTATCCCCCCGGATGACGATTTATTTGCTATCAGCGATTGACCCCAACGTAGAATTCGATCGTCACTTGGACGCGGGGGTCCTTCTGAGGTGGCGGCAATCCGCTAAACGATGTAGTTTTTCTAAATTCCGGTGGGCGGGTGGCCGTCATTCCATCCTTCAGCGGAACTGTTTCCTCTATAGTTTAAAGATTCGATGATGATCCCTAATCGAGTCGACGAGATTGACTCAGGAACCCATCATTTCGGGCGGGTTGGTTGTGTCTGATTGGAGTAGCGTGTTTCACGCCCCAGTTTGCAAGTGGTTTAACTTTCCCCAATTGACTTACGACCCGGTACCAACCCCACATTCCCTCTCATTCTTTTCGGAGTATCCATGAGCAAAAATCTCCTGATCGTTGACGATCATTTAGTCATCCGGATGGGTCTGAAGTCCATGTTGGAAGGAACAGACTTGAATGTCGCTGCCGAAGCGACCAATGCGGCGGAGGCTCTCGCTTCGGTCGAGAACTCGGTTCCGGACTGCGTGCTCCTGGATATTCGAATGGAAGGCGGAGACGGGCTGAACACGCTGGGCCGTCTCAAGCTCGATCATGTTGACCTGCCCATCGTCTTGTACTCGGCATACGACAATCCGACCTACATCGCACGCGCGGTTGCCCTCGGAGCTGCCGGCTACGTTTTGAAGTCCGCTCCGCGTGAGCGTTTGATCGACGCGCTGAACATGGCGTGCAATGGTGAGTCGGCTTGGACTCGAGAAGAGCTGCGACGTGTGACGGGTGCTTTGGCGACGCCGCGTTTGAGCCAAGAGCTCGATGTTCCGTTGACTCACCGTGAGAGCGAAGTGCTGCGTCAGATGGCACAGGGTCTGACGAACAAAGAGATCGCCAAAATGCTCGGTATCAGTTACGAGACGGTCAAAGAGCACGTCCAGCACATCTTGCGCAAGATCGGTGTGACCGACCGAACGCAAGCGGCTGTTTGGGCGGTTCGCAAGAACCTTGTCTGAATGACGCTGTCACGACGAATGAAAACCGGTCGCCCGATCACGGCGGCCGTTTTTTATGCGCCGCCGGTAAGTTTCGAGGTGTAGAATGCTCGTGGCTCTTGTTGGCACGGCGTTCAAATCACAACCCGAAGCGTTAGCGAGCGGATCGTATCAACCGCCCGGTGAACGAGAGCTTTGGTATCGCACGAGTGGTTCAACTTTTTATTCGCGTTCGGAGGCGATCCCATGCGCTACGTCTTGTTGATGTTGCTCTTCTCCTTGCTTGCCGGCGAAATGGCATTCGCCGACACGGTCGAACTCGGTCGTCAAATTCAAGTGGATGGCCAGATCATTCGCGAAAAGCCTCATTTGGTGCTCGAAGTGGACTCGGAATTGCGACTTGCCCTGCCCGATGCCAGGATTCGCAAAAAGATCAAGACATCCGAGTTGGGTTGGTACCAAGACGCTGCGGCAGCCGCGGGAGACGATGCCGAATTGCACTACCAGTTGGCTCGGAAGTGCAAGGAAAAGGGGCTGCTCGCTCAACGTGATTTTCATTTTGAACGCGTCATCGAGATCGAGCCGGATCACTCCAAGGCTCGCCAAGCTCTCGGGTACGCGCGGGATGGTGATCGTTGGATCCCGCGTGATGATTTGCAGCGCAAGCGAGGGTTGATTCTGGCGGGCGGAAAGTGGCAAGTGCCTGAAGTCTACGCGCGGGCAAAAGCAAGCGAGGAAGCAAACAAGCAAGCGAGTTTGTATAAGAAGGAACTCGCACGCTATCGATCATCTATCCTGCGTGGCGACAAGCGTGCTCAAGATTCGATGCAATCACTCGAGCAGATGAATGATCCGCTTGCGGCGAGGGCATTCGCCGAAGCGTTAGCGGAGTCCCGAGGGAAGGACGCCGTTCCTCGTTCGCTTCGAAAACTCTTCGTCAGGAAACTCGGTTCTTTTCGCGTTCCCACGGCCGTCAACGGCTTGGTTGTCGCGGGCTTGGCCGATCCGGATGCGGAGATTCGTACACTCGCGCTGAAGGAATTGCAGGAGTATGGAGCACCGGTCGCAGTGGCCAGTTATTTGCAATTGCTCCGCGGGAACAACCCGTCGCCTTCGCAGGTCACGGCCGCTCTTCGCGCGCTTCTGCACTTTCCAGACCAAGAGTTGTGGCGTGAGTATGTCGACGCGCTCTCAACCAGCCACGAAAAATTGGTCGCGCCGGGAGCTGGAATGAATGTCGGGTTTGGTTCGAACGGTGGCGGCGGATTGGGCATACCCGGCAACAAGCCCAAGAAGATTGTGTCCAGTCAGCAGAATCCAGAAGCAATTGAACTACTCAAAGAAATTGCTCCGGGAGTGGATTACCGCTACGACGAGAAGGCATGGCGAGAGTACTTCGCTGATCAATTGATTGGATCACCTGGCGACCTTCGCCGGGATCCGTAAGTACGAGCGCTAGCGTTGCAGTGCGTCAGAGAAGGGAGGCCGCCAGCTGGGTGCCAGGCTGGCGTCGTCAATGTTCACGCCGGCTTCCCATTCGCCGCTATGGTTTTGAAACGGATGGTCTTGCAGCGAGACGAATTCTCCAATCCGTACAAACCTGACACTGCCGTCTTCGTACAAGACGTTGACACCCTCATCGCCGTGTGAGAAACGAACTCCGCTCTTCAAATCGGAGGGGTCGCCGAAAAGTGGAGCATCTGCCATCACGGCGAACCTAGCCCGCGATTGGAATCGAGGCGGCGAGTAGCCTCTCTCATCCACCACGCCCAGGGTGTAGGCGTAATGACCACCGGCGAGACCTTGGACGTTTTTCAGTTCATTCACCGAGAGTGTCTCTAGTTCCTTGACCGTCGGTAACGTGTACTGCTTTGCGGTGTCTGGAAAGTCAGCCGAAGGGCACCAACGCATCGACGGGTTCGTCAACAATCCGGCATCGGCAAGCCTCATGGCATAGATGCCTGCGAAGGCTTCCGGGCCTTCGGGTGCCACCTGAGGAAGCCGACCCTGGTCGTTATACGAAACGTATTGTCGGAGCGACGTTCCGAGTTCTCGCAACTGTTCTTGGCAGAGGGTTTTCCGAGCTTCAAAGCGATCGGATGCGATCGTTGGAAGTAGCAGTGCAAGGAGCGTCGCGACGGAGATCAGTCCGCTGACCGAATCGAGAAGATTCCAACGGTTCCGGCTGCGTGATGACTCGCGGTTGACATCGATTCCACTCAGCGAAACCGGTTGCACCGGACTGCCTCCGTTGGCCGATTGTTCATCTGCCTGTGGCGGAAGACCTTTCGGCAAGCTCGCCATCGTTCGCGCGAGCAAGTCCTCACTGGGGCCTTCGATGGCTTCGAAGCCGTCCTCCAAAGGTCGAAGACTTCGTTCGAGATCGCGGAGTTGCTGCTGACCTTCCGGATTGTTCTTTAGCCATTCCGAAACGCGTTGCATTTCGTCCGGTTCAAGGGCACCGAGCAGATATCCGAGTAGGTCTTCGCGCATGGACTGGAAGTACGTGCAGGGAGAACATTTGCCGCTTGGGAACCGTTTCCGAGAGCGATCCGATCATCACTATCTTATACGGGAACTCGCGGAAAAGGGTTCATCAGACGGCGAGCGACGGTGGGCAAGCAAGTGACGGGTTATCCCGCAATCCGGCGACGGCCCATCCGCCGCCACGAGAGCCAACGCGTGGGCGTCCCGATCACTCGTCCGAAGACGGTTCGTGGCTGTTTTCCCAGAGCACACCGAGTCGCTGAACCGCGGCGTGGAGGCGGCTTTTGACGGTGCCGACAGGAATACCGAGCACATCGGCGGCTTCGCGGTATTTCAGCCCTTGATAGTATACGAGCTGAATCACCTGTTGCATCGGTTCGCCCAGCGATGCAATCGACTCTTGCATCCAGGCGCCATTCTCTTGCAGCGCGGCGGCCGTGAGCGGATCGATCGATCCTCCGACCAGTCGCTCGGCCCAGCTTGCATTCCGCTGATCCGATTCACCCGGTGTTCGGTCCAGACTGACCATGCGATGCCGCTTGTTGCGCCGTTGGACGTCGATCGCTTGGTTGGTCGCGATCGCGTAAAGCCAAGGCCGAAAACGTCGCGTGCTATCGAACTTGCTGCATTTCAAATGCACTTGCAAAAACGTGCCCTGGAAAGCGTCTTCGGCGAGTTCCGTGCTGCCGATATAGCGCCGCAGATAACTGTAAATCTCGCGTTGGTAGCGACCCATCAGCTGATTGAACAGCGATCGGTCACCCGATTCCCGGTAGGCCGCGAGCAACGCCTCGTCGGTTTGGCTGGCATCACCGGACTCGGGAACGCTCTCGGTCGCGTTTCGCTGGGCAGTCGAAGAGGATGCAGGCATCAGGAAACCTTGTCGTCAAACCATGAAGGGTATTTTGTGTTCCGATCGACGCCGATTGAGGGCGGCCACAGGTCATAACGCGTCTTTCGCCGCGCAACCCCGCGGAGAAAGATTATCGTGGCGTCACCGCGATTCGTCAAAGCACTTTTCCGAGTTTTCTGGGGCTCATTCTTCCGTGAACGGCTGGTTTGACAGCAATTGGCATGCGAAAACCTTCGTCCGACGCGTTTGATCGACTGTGTTTCGGCCGTAGAACCTTCCACAGCCGACTAGATTTCCGAGCCGGTTTTCCTTCGGCGAGCGACATTACATGAGGCATTCCCGTTGAGTTCGGATCAAAGTGACGCCCCAAACGGGCGGCAGA